>JBCFBD010000004.1:8640-73393 GCA_038562455.1 Anaerolineaceae bacterium
CCGACCACCCGGCTGTATTCGCTGGGGTCCAGAGTGCTTGCCTGGGCGGGAGCCTATACCTCGGGGCTGGATATTCGGAATGTGGCGTTACCCGTGATGGTAAAGTTGCTCAACAGCTCACGGGAAACGATCAGCCTTTACACACTTGACGGCATGGAAAGGGTCTGCGTGGAAAGACTAGAGAGTCCGTTGACGGTTCGCATCGTCGCCCGGCTGGGACGCCGCCTGCCGCTGTATGCTGGGTCAGCAGGTAAAGCCATTTTGGCTTTTTTGCCGGAAACAGAAATCATTGAATATCTTGCCACGATTAAATTAAGAGCCTTTACCTCAAACACATACACTGATCCGGCGAAATTGCGCTCGGAATTGGCAGCGATCAAACAACGCGGTTACTCCTGTAGTGTTGGAGAGTGGCTGGCTGACGCAGCGGGTGTTGCCGCTCCCATTTTTGGTTCTAATGGCGCGGTGTTGGGGGCGATCAGCATTTCCGGACCGGCGCAAAGATTCACGGAAGAAAACATGTCAGACTATGGAAAAACCCTCGTATCCCTGACCCATGAAATTTCTGCAGCCATGGGTTATCAGGCTCTATCCACAAACCTGGAGAATCGATCATGAACATCAAAGATAGAATTATTGAGAAACTGCCCGCCTCGCGGGAACGCGCATCGAAGATGATCAAGGAACACGGCACTTTCGCGATTGCTCCGGTCACGGTTGAACAAATCTACTCCGGCATCCGTGGAGTCCCCATTCAGGTGAGCGATATTTCCTACGTTGATCCGCAGGTGGGGTTATTACTGCGGGGGTACCGCATTCCTGAAGTGATTTCACTGTTGCCAAAAGCGCCGAACAGCGATTACCCGTTGGTGGGGGGGCTTTATTACCTGTTAATGACCGGCGAAATCCCGACCGACGAAGAAGCAAACGAGGTCGAAGTGGAGTGGAAAGTTCGCAGCAACGTCCCGGATCATGTCATCAAAATGCTCCGCGAGATGCCCTCGTTCACGCATCCCATGACGTTGCTGAGTATCGGCTTGCTGGCGCTGCAAAACGAATCGATTTTCGCCAAGCGCTATTATTACGGCATCCAAAAAGGCGATTACTGGGGTTTTTACCTGCAGGACAGTCTGAATTTGACCGCCAAACTGCCGGTGATCGTTGCCAATATCTACAACATCAAATACCAATCCGGCAGGGCGGTAACGCCGCACCCCAGCCTGGATTGGGCGGCGAATTTCGCCTATATGATTGGCAAAGGGGATGACAAACAATACATTGATCTTTGCCGGTTGTTTTTTATCCTCCATTCGGATCACGAGGGAGGAAACGTCTCAGCCCACACTGCTCACCTGGTCGGCTCAGCGCTCTCCGATGTCTATTTATCCTGCTCAGCTGGCTTGAACGGGTTGGCTGGTCCGCTGCATGGTCTGGCCAACCAGGAGTGCCTGCGCTGGCTGCTAAATATTATTGACAAGTTCAATGGTCTACCCTCAACGGATCAGCTCACCAACTACCTGAAGGATGAGTTGAACCGCGGAAGTATGATTCCCGGGTATGGACATGCGGTGCTGCGGGTGACCGATCCGCGCTTCACGGCACAGCAGGAATTCGCGCAAAAGTACATGCCCGATGACCCAATATTTCAGCTGGTCAATATGGTGTATGAGGTGCTACCGCCGCTGCTGAAACAAGGCGGCAAGATCAGCAACCCGTACCCCAACGTTGATGCGATCATGGGTGCACTGCAATATCACTATGGCATTCGGGATTTTGATTTTTACACGGTACTGTTTGGGTTGAGCCGAGTGCTGGGGTTTACCACGCATGTCACCTGGTCGCGCGCGTTGTTCCGCCCGCTTGAGCGGCCTAAGTCATTGACCACTGAAATCCTGGAAAATATGATCCAACACGAAGGGTAAAAGAGAGACGGGTTGTTTTTCTAGCCTTGTGAGGGAAATTGTTGTTTTTACTTGTCTCTAGATTGGACCTCGACGCCCCATGCAGGGTGCCTCGCAAGGATCGTTTTACGGAAACTAAAAACTCCAGAAGCGGTTTAATTTAAGGTTGCGGGGAGTAAAGCTGGTCCTCTGTAAAAGTACACCGTACTTGCAAAGGCGTTCGCAATCCTTAACCGTCAGTCCCAGCAACCACTCTTCTAGAGGGCACTTTGTGACCTCAGTGTTGCTCCAGCACCCGGTGCGGTATGAGTCAAAATCCTGATTCCGAGCCAATTATGCGGCGGGCTCTACAAGTCAGCCGACCTGACGAACGCTGGTCCACGCTTATCCGGCACGCTCGGTTGGTTGATCGATATTAGAATAGCGTCCCTATTTCAAACTTTCGTTGGGAGCCAGTATTTTTCCGATGCCTGGCTCTTTCTCTGTGCCACAAGCTTAAGGTTTACTTTTCCTTATCTTTTTTGATATCCATGGTAAGAGGATATAAAGTAGGAGCACAACATCCAATGACCATTCGAATATGGTAAACGCCGTTCCAAAATAAGCCGGGTCATAATAACTGATTGGGCTGTGAAAGCGCGTTTGTAAGTCGAAAGGCCAAAATAATAACGGACCATCATTTACATGGGTAAAAATATCTAATGTCGTGTGGATCGAGCTGCCTGCCATCATCCAAAACAACCAATGTCCAACCGATTTGACCTTGTGTCGAAATCCCCATAGTAGGACGAGGTAAATGAGCAATGCGCTCGGCGAGTGAAGAAAATTATAACTGGCTATCCACCAGGGATTGGAAAAATACAGGTCATCAAAACCTGGCGGCATCAGACCTGGTGAAGGAATTTCCAAAATAAATCGAGAATATAGGTAGTAACCGACGTGTAGTAAGCCCAGTGGAATGTCTGGAATGACCGCACCAAACAAGAACGCTGACCTGGGGATACCGTGAGAACCCCCTTTTTTTATCAGCGCTGAGTTAATTAGTAAATGAGAAATTGTTCTCAATCTCGTTCCATTTTTTTTGATCAGAAATTGATCTATCGGGAAACTAGACTTGAGGGATCAAAATCTCCCTTATCAGATCAAGCAGGGTGTCCACAGATGGTCGGTCAACCGGATCAAAACTGCGGTAAGCCAGTTTTATCCTTCCATGCGCATCAATAATAAAATCTCCGCCCAATTGGGAGGCATCGCCTTCTTTCACCAAGGGTTTCCTTCCAGCCAGGAGTAGTTTCGCGTACATCCATATTGTCCTGGGTGTCCATGAGCGCAGGCGTGAGCGTTCCAATTGGTAGGCGTGGTATGTCTCTCGATTTGGATCCAGCAATACCTCGAACTTTTCGCAAGTCTCTTTCATCCAAACTTGTAGACCAGGCAGAGTCCCAAATGAAATTAAGACAACCCTGGCATTTAGTTTCTCAAATTCATCATAGCGCTGACACAACTGTGCCGCATGTTCACGACAGGGTAGTCAACCCAGGTGGCGCAGGAAAACCAGAACGATTGTCTTTTTTTCGTCCTGGAGGTTTTTTAATGAAATCGATTTTCCTTCGACTGATAGCAGGTCAAAGCCGGGTGCAACGTCGCCTTCAGTTAGTTTGCCCATTAAAATTATCCTTTAAGACTCGTCATGATAATTGTTGAGAGGTTCAGCATAGTTAAGCTTTTACTGAGGACACCAATTCTTCTATCTTGGTTTGGATTACCTGGGCAGGCTGCGCACCAACCAGGCGGTCTTTTACTGCACCCTTGTTAATAAACAACATGGTCGGGATGCCTTGAATGCCGTTCTTCATTGCCCACTCTGGATTTTCGTCAGTATTTACTTTAGTAAATAATACTTTGCCTTCATACTGAGCGGCTAACTTTTCCAGGATTGGAGCGATCGCTTTACAAGGTGTGCACCAGGGTGCCCAAAAATCGACCACAACAGGCAGTTCTGCATTAAGCACGGTAGTTTGGAATTCATTATCATTTACATGAATCACTGTTGTCATATATCAACCCTTCTTTCTCTTGTTATTGATTTGACGCTAATGATATTGAATTTCTTACCACTTTACTGATCGGTACTCTTGTATTAGATCGAGTAAGAGATGGAAAAGTCAATACGTCTAAAAAATATAGCCTATTCTAAACTCAATACCGAGAGGAGAAGAGCAAATGCTAAAGAAAAAGATCAATCCCTCAGGAAAAACAGTCCGCGTCGAATTTAGTTTGCCGGCTGATGTAAAAGCTGAGTCGGCATGTCTCTGCGGAGATTTCAACGATTGGGATCGGGACAAGTATCCGATGACGAAACTGAAGGATGGAAGTTTTAGACTTCAGCTTTCTTTAGAGAGTGGGAAACAGTATGAGTTTCGATATTTATTGGATGGAGAACGTTGGGAGAATGATTGGCAAGCTGATGAGTATTGCGCCAATGAGTTCGGCACAGAGAATTCAGTTGTCATTCTTGATTCAATAGACAATGACCCCCGCTCGTCTTGAAGGCTAGTGATTTCTTATTGGTAAATAATCTGGTAAGAGATTTGTGGTAGAAGGCTACCCGAATTCTGTAAGATATATTTAGATGGAGATTTGCGTGTGAATAAGAATACTGAAAAAAGACGCCTCGAGGAGCACCGATCACGGAGGAAAAATTGGAAAAATTGGGGGCCGTATTTAAGTGAGCGCGCCTGGGGCACCGTACGAGAGGATTACAGTGAAAATGGCGCGGCTTGGGAGTATTTTCCACATGATCACGCGCGCAGCCGCGCTTACCGTTGGAATGAAGATGGATTGGCAGGGATAAGTGACCGCTATCAGTATCTCTGCTTTGCATTAGCTCTATGGAACGGTAATGATTCAATACTTAAAGAACGATTGTTTGGATTATCTGGACCAGAAGGAAACCACGGTGAGGATGTAAAAGAATATTATTATTATCTCGACAACACCCCTACACACAGCTACATGAAGTACTTGTACAAATATCCCCAGGCAGCTTTCCCGTACACCGATCTGATTGAAAAAAACAAAAGGCAGGGGAGCCGATCTGAAGAGTATGAACTGGATCAAACTGGAGTTTTTGATCACGATCGTTATTTTGATGTCATTGTTGAATACGCCAAGGCAGATCAAGATGACATCCTGATACAGATTCACGCAATCAATCGTGGGCTTGAGACTGCAGAACTCCATTTACTCCCTACCTTATGGTTTAGAAATACATGGAGCTGGGGTTACCCCGATGGACCAATGGGAGATGTCGAAGGAAAGCCCCAACTCTTTCAGGAAAAAACGAGTGCTGATTATTCCACAATCCATGCTGTCCATCCTGTAATTGGTGATTACTGGTTGCATGCAGAGGGCATAACAAATGTTCTCTTTACAGAAAATGAAACCAACTACCAGCGTTTGTTTGCGCTTGAGAATGATGATCCCTACAAAAAGGATTCTTTTCACCGGTACTTAATTGATGGTGAAACTGAAGCCGTGAATCCTGCCAGGATTGGCACCAAGGCTGCGGCAGAGTATTCCGTTAATCTGAAACCAGGTGAAAACAGGGTCATTCGCTTACGCCTATCAAATCATCTGCTAAGGAACCCTTTCGACCAATTTGATCTCATTTTTACTGAACGAATTAAAGAGGCGGATCAGTTTTATCATTCGATCCAATCATCAACTGCATCGCCGGAAAGGCTGGATATCCAACGCCAGGCTTTTGCCGGCATGTTGTGGAACAAGCAACTCTATTATTTTGATGTAGAACAATGGTTGAGTGGAGATCCTGGTTTACCTGTTCCACCGGCAGGCAGGAAGCATGGACGCAATCGTGATTGGCTGCATTTGAATAACTTTGATATTCTTTCGATGCCGGATAAATGGGAGTATCCCTGGTATGCGGCGTGGGATCTGGCATTCCACACATTGCCGCTCGCTGAAATTGATCCAGAATTTGCGAAGCGTCAACTGACACTTTTAACGCGCGAATGGTATATGCACCCCAACGGGCAAATGCCTGCTTATGAGTGGGCTTTTGGAGATGTCAACCCCCCGGTGCACGCATGGGCTGCCTGGCAGGTTTACCAGATTGAGGGCAAGCGTTCAGGAACTTTTGATCGAATGTTCCTGGAGAGTATTTTCCATAAACTCTTACTGAATTTTACCTGGTGGACGAATCGTAAGGACGCGGATGGAAATAATATTTTCCAGGGCGGCTTTCTCGGTTTGGACAACATCAGCGTATTTGATCGAAGCTCACAATTGCCTACAGGCGGGCACATCGATCAATCTGACGGCACAACCTGGATGGCATTCTACAGCTTGGGTATGCTTACGATTGCGCTGGAGCTGGCCAAGAATAATCCCATTTATCAGGATCTCGCGACCAAGTTTTACGAGCATTTTCTTGGAATCGCCACAGCAATGACCAATTGCGGAGACAGGGGGCATTGTCTGTGGAATGAAGAGGATGATTTCTTCTATGACGCATTGCATCTGCCAGATGACAGCATCGTTCCGCTTAAAGTACGTTCACTGGTTGGACTGGTACCAATTCTCGCGGTTGCGATTCTGGAACCAGAGACCTTGGATCAAATGGAGGTTTTTTCACGCCGGATGCGTTGGTTTACACAACAGCGCCCGCATTTGAGCGGTAACATGGCAAGTATCGAGATCGAAGGCGTTGGGCACCGCCATATGGTTTCATTACTAACGAAGGAGCGTCTCGTCTCGCTTTTGCATATTATGCTTGATCCGAATGAATTTCTTTCTGATTTCGGGATTCGATCCCTTTCCAAGTATCATTTACAGAACCCTTACCAGATTGAAGTAGGTGGCAAGGTTTTCAAAGTGAACTATCAACCAGGTGAATCGGAAAGTAATATTTTTGGTGGAAATTCAAATTGGCGGGGCCCGATTTGGTTTCCGATTAATTACCTGATCATTGAAGCACTGCGTAAATTCCACCAATATTATGGTGATGACTTTCGTGTAGAATGTCCAACAGGATCGGGTACTTTATTGAATTTAAATCAGATTGCAGACGATCTGTCTGAACGTTTGATAAGGTTATTCGAAAAAGATGGTTCAGGGAATCGCCCAATTCTTGGAGCTACAAAAATTTTTCAGGATGAAGGCTGGGGACGCGATTACATTCCCTTCCATGAGTACTTTCACGCTGAAACTGGTGCTGGTCTTGGGGCAAGTCATCAAACTGGGTGGACGGGATTGGTGGCCAACTTAATTCAACAGTTGGAAGAGGCTAGAAATGATTCAAAGCAACAGGTAAGTGAACGATGAATTTTCCGGAAATCCATGACCTACCGCCTTTTATCACCTCCAAACAGATGAGGGAAGTCGATCGACTGGCGGTGGAGGATTACCATATCGACTTGATCCAAATGATGGAAAATGCCGGGAGGAATCTGGCAAGGTTGGCAATCAACCGTTTTCTGACAAAAGTCAAGAAAAATGTGGTGGTACTGGCTGGTGCAGGAGGAAATGGAGGCGGCGCCCTGGTTGCAGCCCGACATTTGCATAATTGGGGGTCGAGTGTTCAAATCTTTCTCTCTCGTCCGTATGAATCTTATCAAGGGATTACGGGTCATCAATTGAATATTCTTCATGAGATGCAAATCAACACCTGGTTTCCAACAGAATTACCAGAAAAACTTGACATCGACTTGATCATTGATGGGTTGATCGGTTACAGCTTGCATGGTTCTCCTTCAGGCATGGCTGCCAACCTGATTCAGTGGGCGAATGGTCAGCAAACGCCCATCTTATCGCTGGATGTGCCTTCCGGTATGGATGCAACGACTGGAACAGCTTTAAAGCCAGTAATCCAGGCAGATGCCACCATGACACTCGCGCTGCCAAAAACAGGTTTTCTCGCATTGACCAACCAATCGGTCGTGGGCGAGTTATTTCTGGCAGATATCGGAATTCCCCCGGAACTCTATTCTAGCCCTTCTTTAGACCTCAACGTGGCGAACATTTTTACTGAAAGTGAAATACTCCGCCTCGTTGTCCCCCGGCGTTTACCTGAAAGAGTCTAAGTGCATGATCTTGTTTGACCGCAGTGTGTGTAATCGATTGGAATCAGCTGAATCCAAGGAATGGCTGGTTACCAATGGCATCGGAGGCTATGCTTCTGGAACGGTAGCGAATGTGCTGACACGCCGCTACCATGGTCTTTTGATCGCTGCTACTCAGCCACCAACGGGTCGTACCTTGGTCGCGACTAAATTGGATGAAACTGCTGAATACAACGGAACCGAGTATCCCCTCTATACCAACCGGTGGGAAGGAAACATTATTGACCCGCATGGTTACTTCCACATTGAAGAATTCCACCTTGAAGGCACAATCCCAGTGTGGACTTTCGCCGCCGCCGATGCACGCATTGAAAAACGCATATGGATGCAGCCCGGTAAAAACACAACTTACATTCAATATCATGTTGTTCACGCGACTGGACCTGTGAAATTGAATATTAAAGCGCTTGTTAAATATCGTGATCACCACTCGCTGACAGAAAAACCATACCTGCAGGGGAAAAAAGTGAAGGGTGGGATTGTAATTCGGGCTGGTGATGATGAAGGTTGCCTGATTCTCGCTCCCAACACCAAATTTCTTCCAGCGAACGAATGGTATCAAAACTATGAATTGAAGGTGGAACAGTATCGAGGGCTACCATTTATTGAGCGAAATTTGTTTGTCGGCACCTTTCACACATCTCTACAAAAAAATGAATCGTTGTGTTTTGTCATCAGCACTGAACATAATCCCAACCGGGATGGGAACAGTGCTTTAGAGGAAAGACGGGATTACGAAAGTGAACTGGTGAATCTGGCTCCACATCTACCCCCCCGGTTTTGTTTGGCTGCGGATCAGTTTATTGTAAACAGAAGCTCTTCAACAAATTCGGATGGTAAGACTGTGATTGCTGGTTACCCTTGGTTTGGTGATTGGGGGCGTGACACCATGATCAGCCTTCCTGGATTAACCATTGCCACCAATAGACCGGAGGTGGCGCGGAACATGATCGAAACATATTCTCGCTATGTAAGCGAGGGGATGCTGCCGAATCGTTTTACTGATCGTGGAGAAGCACCTGAGTATAATACAGTGGACGCCACCTTATGGTACTTCGAAGCCATACGCGCATATGTTCAACATACCCGTGATTTTTCCTTGTTGTCATCCATATATCCGGTTCTAACCGATATCATCGATTGGCATCTTAAGGGCACCCGCTACAACATCCACGTGGATAAGACTGACGGACTGCTTTATGCAGGAGAAAATGGCGTTCAACTCACCTGGATGGACGCAAAAGTAGGCGATTGGGTGGTGACCCCGCGAATCGGTAAACCAGTGGAAATTAATGCTTTATGGTACAACGCCTTGATGAGCATGATTGAATTCTCAGATTTGTTGAATAAAAATTCACAGAAATACAAGCAACATGCAGCAATAACCAAAAAGCATTTCACCCGATATTGGAATGCAGATTCAGGTTGTCTTTACGATGTGATCGATGGTCCGGGCGGAGTTGATGCTTCTCTCCGACCTAATCAGCTATTCGCTGTGTCGCTGCATCACAGTCCTCTAAACTTCGATCAACAAAAGGCAATCGTTGATTTGTGCGCCAGAAATCTGCTCACCTCACATGGACTTCGCAGTCTGGCGCCCGGTGAACCAGGTTATGCCGGGTTGTACGGTGGCGATGTTCGACAACGTGATAGTGTCTATCACCAGGGAACCGTGTGGGCGTGGCTGATGGGCCCATTCCTTAGCGCTCATCTGCGCGTGTACCAAGATCCCATCACTGTGAAAAAATTGCTTCACCCTTTGCATATGCAAATGGCAGACCATGGATTGGGAGGTATCAGTGAGATCTTTGATGGAGACGCACCCTTCGCTCCCCGCGGGTGTATTGCCCAGGCTTGGAGCATTGCGGAAATCATCAGAGTCTATTGTCAAATCAATCAATCCAATAGTTTTGACCAGGAGAATGAAAATTGATAAAGATCGAACTGCTTTATTTTGATGGATGCCCTTCATGGGAAGCGGGTCTAAGGAATCTTAAAGCTGCGCTCGCCTTGGAGAATATTGATACGAGCATTGAACTTATCAAGGTAGAAAGCGATGTCGACGCGGAGAGCGAAAAATTCCTTGGCTCTCCTTCCTTCAGAATTGACGGGAAGGATTTATGGTTTGAGGAACGCCAATCTTTTTCGTTGGGTTGCAGAGTTTATGCGTCCGGCGAAGAATTAAAAGGATTTCCGACGGTGACCATGTTACAGGAGAAAATCAGGAATATCTAATCAGATCGGCTCCTATTTTCAGCATTTCTTGAATGAGCATTAGAGACCGTGACGATGGTTCTAACCTTGAAAAGGTGAAACCACATGAGTAACCAGTTTGTCAATAATGCTCTATATTTTTTTCACCGCGTGCCCGCCAAACTTGTTCCTCATGGCAGCGATAAGCTTATCGGCAAAAGGTTCGTCATCTCGTGAGCGAATGCGACGCTGCAATGACATGGTAATCACTGGCGCTGCAACATCCAGGTCAATCGCCTCAAAGACCGTCCAACGGCCTTCACCGGAGTCCGGAACCCAGGCTTTTATTCCCGTCAGGTTTTCATCTTCTGATAAAGCGTTGGCGGTGAGGTCAAGCAGCCAGGAGCGAATCACGCTTCCGTGCTGCCAAATCTCTGCGATTTGCGATAAACTCAAACCGAATTCCTGCTTCGCCCTGAGAATCTCAAATCCTTCAGCATAAGCTTGCATCATCCCGTATTCGATTCCATTGTGTATCATCTTCACGAAATGACCCGCACCAACTGGTCCGACATGCCCCCAACCCTTCTGTGGTGATGGGGCGAGCGTTTCGAAAATCGGGCGATGCCGGTCGACGATCTCTTTATCGCCCCCAATCATCATACTGTACCCCTCGGTCTTTCCCCAGATTCCCCCACTCGTTCCTACATCGATGTAATGAATTCCTCGTGCAACCAGTTCGGCGCCGCGTAAAACAGTATCTTTGTAATTCGAATTCCCTCCATCGATGATCGTGTCACCGGGAGAGAGCTTATCTGCGACAGATTTGATCGTTTCCCCGGTAATTTTTCCTGAAGGTACCATGACCCAGATTGACCTGGATGATTGCAGGTTTTCAATGAGTTCATCTAACGTACGAGCTCCGGTAGCTCCAAGTTTTTCAACAGCCTGCACCGAAGCCTCGTTGATATCATAGGCGACAACCTTATGTCCACCTTGAAGCAGGCGGGCAACCATGTTCGCTCCCATTTTGCCTAAACCAATCATCCCAATATCCATTGATAACTCCTCTTTGTTGTACATGTAATTGATGTTTGATCTTTCATAATCACACATATGAGACGGGATGGAGTGCCCAATTATTACCTTAATGAAAAAAGCCCACTCCGGTTATGACCGAAGTGGGGCATTAAGGCTGGTGAGTAATTATAGTTTACTGACTGCCATAGAGTGGGATACGTGCCCCGTTCACCATCCCAGCACTTTCAGAACACAAGTACATGATCATGTCGGTGATTTCTTCAGGTGTTGTCCACGCGGCATTTTTTGAAGATGGGCTGTGTTCCTTTTCATGATTCACGTCTATTGTTTTTACCCGAACGATATTTGCCGTCACACCAGACCCTCGTAATTCCTCAGAGAGTGTGAGTATAAGCGCTTCTTGGCCGGCTTTTGCAACGGAATAAGGCAGGTTGTTCGCAGGAGGGATTCCTGCGCTCGGTGAAGAGATCACAATTATGCGTCCCCATTTGTTCTCGACTAATTTTGGTATAAATGCCTGAGCAGCGAAGAACGTGGATAATATATGTTGATCTATCATCTCGCTGACATCTTCGATTTTCACTTCTTCAAGGGGTTTCCCACCGATCCATCCCCCCACAAGATGGATCAGGATGTCAACCTTACCAAATTTAGTCAACACTTTGGTCAGGAGTCCACTAACCGCCTCCTCGTTTGTTAAATCAACTGCAACTGACATCCATCGATCTTGAGGTATATCCAGTTGCATTCCCAATGCTTCTAATTTTTCAGCATTTTTTCCTGCTAAAACGACTTTTGCGCCACTGCTGGCGAATTGTCTTGCAACAACCTTGCCTAACCCGCCTGACGCGCCACTGATCACCACTACTCGATTGGTATATTTGCTTTTCAGTTCACTCATCGTTGAGCCTCTCTCCCTGGTGTAAGGCGCCAATCTGTTCATTCGTCATTCCGGAAATGATTGGCATGTCGATTTGCTCTTCGAATCGTGTTTCAGATCCAAAGGTCATCAAATGACCAGATTTGGCAGCTTTCGTTTTTAAATAAAACTCGTTGTAAGGGTTGGGCGGAATTACCAATGGGATCCTACCGGTAATTCTGATACCATAATCTTTCAATTCGTCAATCTTCTTTGGATTATTGGTCATCAATTGAATTGATTTCACTTTAAGTGAATCAAGCATATGAGCTGCAGAACTGTACTCACGTTCATCATCCCGGAAACCAAGCGCAAGATTCGCCTCGACGGTGTCATAGCCATGATCCTGCAATCCATAAGCTCGAATCTTGTTGATTAAACCAATTCCTCTTCCTTCTTGGCGCATATAGAGCAGAATCCCGTTTTCCATCTGACCAATCATCTTAAGGGATGTCTCCAGTTGATCCCGGCAATCACACCGCAATGAGCCGATTGCATCTCCGGTAAGACACTCGCTGTGTACTCTGACCGGAACGTCTCGCGCGCCGCTAACATCGCCATGCACGAATGCCGCATGTTCTTTATTGTCTCGGTTATTCCAGAAAGCTACCACCTGGAATTGGCCAAAGCGAGAAGGCAATTCCGCGATGGAAGCGATTCTCACACAGATATGGTGCGGCCCATATCCCTCACACTCGTGAGCTCGGTTTTCATCAAGAATTTCTTTTATTTGCAAAGGTGTAAGTGACATATTTCTCCTTTTAATTCAAGAATTGGTATTGAAGGACAAGTCCGCCGTCTTCGTTTTCATGGACAGATTTCAGTTCAAGGATCTTTGCATTTTCTCGGTTAAAACCACGACTGCTGGCTAAGGTTGGGGCATTCGCCCCGCCAAATATTATCGGAGCGAGGTAGATATTTAATTCATCCACGAGGTTTAACCGAATCAACTCTTCGTTTAACGTACCACCACCCTCTACGAGTAGTCTTTTAACTCCAAGATCTTTAAGCTGAGCCATGGCGGTGTTCAAGTCAACCCGATGACCATCTGTGATGTAAACCTTAACGCCACGCTCGCGAAGAGATTCAACTTTTTCTTGTGGGGTTTTGTTCGTCGTAAAAACAGTAATTTTTGCGGGCCCATAATTAAGAAATCGGCATTTAGGATCCAAATCCGCAATTGTAATGATACCAACCTTCATCGGGTTTTCATCGTTCCCTGCTGCACGACGCGCGTGTTGGAGTTCCTTCGTTTTCAACACAAGCCGTGGATCATCGCCGAGCAGAGTATGTCCGCCCACCATAATGGCATCACTTGATGCGCGCAACCGATCTACACGCATCATATCTAACGGTGATGATATCAATGCACCATGTCTGTCAACAGTATCTGTTTTGCCATCGGCAGTCATCGCTACGTTGAGGATTACATACGGAGAATCCTTCATGAAAGACACCTAAAAGTATTGTAACAATACTTACAAAATGAGCTTCCATAAACTTCAATCGATTGGATAATTGGGATTTCATATCGCTCGATTCTATATTTCATTGGTTAACCTATTAAAAACTGATTGGAGCATTCTTGGATCCTGCACAACCCATTGGTCCTCCAGTATTGGGGTTTGTTTGAACGCGGTTTTCGTGAACTGAGTTGTGACAGCGATGACGCGCATCCCAGCAGCCAGTGCTGATTTCACCCCGCTTGGAGAATCCTCTATCGCTAAACATTCCCCGGCAGGGATGCCCAGGACTTTTGCGACCAGTTGATAGATCTCCGGATCAGGTTTCCCATGTTCGACATCATCCTGGCTGGCAACGAAGTGAAACGATTCGCGCAGGTCTAATGCATCCAATATGTGATTGACCTGTGGACAGTATGACATCGTCGCCAATCCAATCTTGTATCCAACACGGCGCACTTCTCTGAGCAAAGACATTGCATAGGGCCAGGTATTATCCCGTATGACCTGTGAATCAAGAATCAGCTGTTCGTAATATTTCAATCTGATTTGTACAAAGGCTTGCCAGGGAGTTGCGACCCCAAACTCTGCCATTCGCTCGCCTGCTGCGCTTTCAAGGTTGAACCTGTTTAGCAACCCTGAGGCAACTTCAGCCCGCGACAATCCGACCAGGCTCTTAAAAACCTCGAAAACATCCTCTTCCTTAATCACATGAGGGCTAATATCCTGGAGGGCTTTCGAGTAAGAATGAGCTTTGATTTTCTCCGTCTGAACAAGCGTACCGTCCAGATCGAAGATTACTGCCTTTATGCTCATTGAACCTCCTCAATAAGTCGCGTCAAATTGGATGGGATTTCTATTCCTAAATCGAGCCGTATGACCTTCCTCCCTGCGTTTTTTAGCGCATCGAAGTCGCCTAATACCTGGGCGGCCTTGAGTGTGCCAAAATGCACACTTCCAGATTTTTTTCCAGCCTCATCTGGGATTATAACATCGCCATTGATCGTATTTGTCAGTTGTATGAACAAACCCTTTCCGGCATCGCCTTTATGCAACTGACCGGTTGAATGGAGGAAGCGTGGTCCATAGCCCAGCGAAGTCGCCAACTTGGTGTGATTCCTTATGGCAATCCGAAGAGCATTGAGAAGCTGATCGGTTTTTGGTGTTGGTTGAAGGTAAGCCTGGATCGAAACATAAGCGCCCGGCTCTGCGGTTTTTAGAAATGAAATCACAGGGCTTTGCGTATCATCAAGGAAAACATCCCCATAAACTGAAAGGCTGCCAATTGAAAATTCCGGAGTGGTGTCCGATAAAGTCCCATTCACGCTGTAGTCCTGCAGTTTCTTGCGCGTTAGAATTTTCGCGCTTTCGACGTTAGGCTGGTCAAATGGATTGATTCCAAGACGATAACCCGCGATGGCCGTCGCCATTTCCCACAGATAGAACTGCTGCGCGATGTCGTATGTGTCCCGGAGCTGCAGAGTAACCACTGGGTGTCCTGCTTCGATCAGTGCATTAACTTCTTCAGTTTCAGCCGCGTCGTTATTTAAACTCATGTGAATGAACAAACGATCATTCCGATAAACAGAAGGATCACCGATTGGTTCTCCGACCACCGGCAGGATGCCCTTACCCTCTTTACCGGTACTTTCTGCGATTAGTTGTTCGACCCAATCTCCAAAACTTGCTATTTGCGGCGAAAGAATAAAAGTGATCTTGTCGCGTCCAACTTTTGCCAATTCACCCATGATTACGCCAAATTGACCGCCTATATTATCGCCTTCAATTGGGCAGTTACACGCCTGGCAATTGCACGCCACCTCAATGGCTCTGTCAAGCAACTCGCTCAAATCCACGCCGATCAAAGCAGCTGGTACAAGCCCAAAGAAGGACAGCGCAGAATACCGACCGCCAATGGCTGGATCGTTCAGGAAAACATCTCGGAAGGCATACTTGATTGCGATGTCTTCCAGTTGGCTACCGGGGTCGGTTATGGCAATAAAATGTTCGCCAGCTTTTCCTTGGTCGACTTGATCCACAATCTTGGTGTAGAAATACTTGAAAAACGACAGTGTCTCTGGTGTCTTCCCGGATTTAGTAGATACAATGAATAATGTGTGCGGGTAATCGAGTTGACCGGAAATTTCTTCGATCGCAGCTGGATCAGTACTATCCAAAATGGTCAATTCCAGGTAGCCTTCTTGAACACCGAATGTTTTCATAAAAACCTCAGGTGCTAAACTGGATCCACCCATGCCAAGCAGAACAGCCTGTTTGTAACAGCTCGAGCGCAATGTGTCTTTTAGTTCATTTAGCCTTGGCAGGGTGTCCTGCATCCTGTTGGCAATATCCAACCAACCAAGGCGGTTGACAATCTCATTGGGTTCTGGTTTCCATACCGTGTGATCGTGACTCCAGATACGCTCAATTACACGTTCCCGTTTCATTTCCTGAAGTGCTTCATCGACAATTTGCTGATAACTACCCAATTTTGCCGATAGATGTGACCAACCGGTTGACAACCGCGCGAGTTTTTCATTTATACCAGCCAATAAGGTTTTAAAGGAATTTACAAATGCGGTCAAGCCGTCTTCCAGCAGCGCATCAGCGATAGTATCGAGCTGAACACCAGCTTTTACTAACCTCTCAAGATGTAGTTTTGCTTCATCAATATCCGGCGTCAAACTTACATCCGTTCGTCCATGGTGCAGGTAGGCTTCGAGAGTAGCCGGTGGGACAGTATTGACAGTGTTCATCCCGATCAATGAGTCGACATAGAGAGTATCCGGATAGTCAATGTTTTTTGTGCCTGTCCTAGCCCACAAAGGGCGCTGAACCTGGGCACCGAGCAAACGCAATTTTTCCCAGCGTTCACTTTGGAAGATTTCGTTAAAGACCGCATAAGCGATTGCTGCATTGGCAATAGCAGCTCTTCCCTTCAATTCAGGTGATCCCGCCTTAGATAAGGCCGCGTCAACCATACTGTCAACGCGACTGATAAAGAAGGAAGCGACCGACGAAATCTGCCGTACATCCAACCCGGCAGCCATTCTCTTCTCGAGACCTGAAATGTAGGCTTCAACGACGGCTTTGTATTGCTGCACTGAAAAGATCAATGTTGCGTTTACATTGATCCCTTCTGCGATTAAACTCTCCAGGGCTGAAATCCCCTGGGGAGTCGCGGGCACCTTTATCATCAAATTCGGTCGTCCGACCACTTCAAACAATCTTCGGGCTTCTCTTAAGGTGCCCAATCTGTCTTCAGCCAAGGTGGGGTCCACTTCAAGGCTGATGTAACCATCCTTGGCTGAGGTATTGTCATAAGTCGGTCTTAAAATATCCGCCGCCTTTTGTACATCCTCAATCACCAGAGTTTCATATATCTTTTTAGGATCATAGTTTAGTTTTGAAAGTTTTCGTAAGTCAGCATCGTAATCACTACTGCCAACGATTGCTTTTTCAAATATCGTAGGATTTGAGGTGACACCTGTAACGCCTGACTCGATTAATTTCTCAAGGTCTCCCGATGTCAACATTGCCCGTCGGATGTTGTCGTACCAAATTGATTGTCCATGTTTTGAAATTTTGTGAATTTTTGACATACGCTTTCTCCAAACCAATAGTTATTAGCACCGATGCATAATAGACAACTTGATCGTAAAAAATATTACAAAATAACTTGCGCAAGTGTGAGACCCGCAACCAAAATGAATAAGAACGCCAGGCCAACTTCAAGAAGCCGTTGAGGAATTCGGCTGGCGATTCTAGAACCGATCTGCCCGCCAATGATCACGCCCGGGACAGTAAAAATGATCAGGCTTAATACTGTCTGCAAGACGGTCCCGCCTGATCGCGCAAACTGGATGAAGTGACCTGCTGAGGCAATCAAGGCGGTGACTGCCACTACGAAAACACTGGTGGCAACTGACACCTTGCTTGGAACGCGGCAGCGTTGAAGCATAAAGTATCCATTCATCTCACCTAATCCAGTTGAGACCATTCCCATGAAGAGCGCGCCGATTCCAGAGAGTGTCATCCCTTCTGTTCGCATACAAACTGTGTAATGGATTTCCTCACCATCAGCGGTTTTTAATATCGTTTCCGCCTTTTTTGCTTTGAATTCTTGGGCTAGTCCGGAATCCAAAGCTTGGATAACTTTTGGTTCTGGTTTTCGTAAGAAACTGAGTGCTACTATGAACAAACCCACACCCAAAATGATCATCAGGTATTCGGCATCAATTATTCCAGAAAGCCATGTGCCTAGTATGGCCATAGGAATTGTTACAATCAGCAGAGACCCGCCCAAGCGGAAATCGATCAGGCGTTTTCGGGCATACGCGAATAAACCGCTTGCGAATCCGAATACTTCTGTTATCAAAGCAGTGCCGATTGCCACTTCAGGAGACAACCTCAAAGCAAGGATAAAAAGGGGCGAGAAGAATGTTGCACCTTCAACCCCGGATGCCATGGCGATTGTCGAAACCAATATTGAAATAGGCAACATAAACCAATATTCAATAGTCATGAGCACCTCCAAAGATAGGTTTTGTGCATCTTAATCGTTTGAATCATTGCGAGGGGTGGTGCAGTCCACTCAAAATCCGTATTAAGAATAGTTATCGATCGCTGATTAAAATTTTTCATATATTTTTACTTTTTTGATTTGATTAGCTGCGGATGCGTCAATATGCCAGATGATAATTCCTGCCGTGGGTCGAATTCGATGGATAGGTATATTTTCTAAATCCTCATCGTCAGACAAAGCCTTCTGAAGTGCCACAGCCTTTGATTCACCGGCGGCTAAAAATATCACGTTCCTTGAGGTGTTAAAAGCAAGCGGCGTAAGCGTGACCCGATGGGCGGGACGATTTTGGTAATTAGCCGTAACTGGAATTACCGGGGAAGTGTTTTCATCCGGATTAATTGAGCCTGGAAACAGTGAGGCTGTGTGACCATCCTCGCCCAAACCCATTAATGCCACATCGAAGATCGGCCAGGACATTCCTGCTGGAGCAAGGTTAGCAAGAAGATGTCTGTAATCTTCTGCGGCATCTTTTGGATCCAACTCTCCTTTAATCCGGTGAGTCTTCTGGGAATCCGCAGGTATGTTGCTCAGCAAAACTTCAAATGCCTTTTTATAATTACTGCTCTCATTATCGGGTGGGACGCACCGCTCGTCGCCCCAGAAAAAATGGACCTCCTTCCAGTCGACCAGACCGCGAAACTGGTCGCTTGCCAGGGCTTGATATACACCAACAGGCGTCGAACCGCCGGAAAGTAAGAAATTGGCATATCCCTGCAGTCGAATAGCCTGTGTCAATACATTAGCCACATTTGACGCAGCAAATTCATTGAAATCATCCAGATTGTTATGAATCCAAACCATTCTTTCCATATTGCTTCCATTCTTCAAGTCCAAAGCATGCCGCACCCAGCAAAGCAGCTTCTGAATTTCTAATCAAATACACTGGTATTTCCTTTAGGAGTTCCTGAAAACGACCTTTTGCGGTAAAACTTGCCCCAAAGACCCCGTTCTCGAGGAGAGGAATTATCCTGGGAAGAATCCCCCCACCGAGGTAAATTCCCCCAGTCGACATCAGCTTTAACGCCATATTGCCAGCCTCTGCGCCAAGAATGGATAAGAAAAGTTCCAGGGTTTTTGCGGCAATTTCCGCGGTTTGCTCTAGGGCGGCTTTTGTGATTGCCGGGGCAGGATTCTCCGCCCTGACGATCTGTTCCCGCAACCAATCTGGTTCAGCGAAAATACGTTCGCTGTGCAGGAAATCGTAAATATTCACCAGTCCTTTACCGGAGCACACTCTTTCATAACTAACGTGTCCGAATATATTTTGCATGTACAGGAATAGGCGAGTCTGCAATTCATCTGTTGGGGCGAAATCAGCGTGACCTCCTTCAGAGGAAAATGCACGATATCGTGATTCTCCCCAAATCATATAGGCTTCACCCAGCCCTGTACCAGGAGCGATCACACCAATACTTCCGTGCTCTACTTTATTTCCTCGATTCAAAGATAATAATTCATCAACAGCTAAAAATGGAACCGCGTATGCTGTGGCAGCGAGATCGTTGATCACTTTCACTGGAACTTTGAGGGCATTGCTTAAACCTGATTCTGTTATCGACCAGGGTAAATTTGTCGCTTGTACTTTTCCATCGAGGACAGGTCCAGCAATCCCAAAACTTGCCATAGAAACCTGTTTCTTAGTTTTATCTAAGAAGTCATTTGCAATTGACAGTAAAGAAGCGTAATCCTTGCTCTTAAAGGTTTCTTTTTCTAAAAAAACCCTGGGACTTTGATCCGCCTCTATGATGGTCAATGTTGTTTTAGTTCCGCCAATGTCTCCGGCAAGAATGTACTGTCCCATTAGAACTCCTTATAGTCGATTATTACAGCTCTTTATTCAGACGCCCTCAAGGATGGTTTAATTACTTTTCTCGACTGGTAAGGATCTGGGTTTTGGAAGCATCTTATTTACAGATATTTTTCTTTTCGAAAATATTGAATCGGTACCATTGGGAGATGTTTATGTCTACTTCAACGTCGATCGTGATTTTTGGGGTCTCCGGTGACCTCGCTCAACGAAAATTGATTCCCGCTCTGGTAAACTTGTTTCAAAAGGGACGCATTAAGGGTGATTTTCGCATTGTCGGCATAGCCGGGAGGCCATGGACTGACGAAGACCTTCGAGAAGCAGCCAGAAAATCACTTGCGGCATACTCCTGGTATAAAATCGACCCTCAAAAATGGGACTTGTTTGCTGCCAGATTGTTTTACCTTTCAGGAGATTTCCGTAATGAAGAGTCCTATAGACGGCTATCAGGGAGGCTCGCAGAATTAGAAAAAGGAGCAGCTAACCGGATCTATTACCTGGCTACACCCCCGGATTACTTTGCGGATATTACAGAGTACCTCGGAAAAACGAAGCAAGTCGATGAAACTAACGGTTGGCGGAGGGTTGTAATTGAAAAACCCTTCGGAACAAATTATTCATCTGCAAAGACGCTAAATGAAAAGATTCATCGTGTGTTACGGGAGGACCAGATCTATCGAATCGATCATTACCTTGGCAAAGAAACAGTTCAGAATATTTTAGTCGCACGATTTGCGAACACAATTTTTGAACCTGTTTGGAATCGTAATTATATTGATAATGTGCAAATCACAGTTGCTGAGACGGTCGGCTTGGAGCAGCGGGCGAAATATTATGATATGGTTGGTGTTGTGCGGGATATGTTTCAGAATCACTTACTCCAATTAATGTCCTTAATTGCCATGGAGCCAGCCGCTTCTTATAAACCGAATGATCTTCGTGACGAGAAAGTGAAAGTATTAAAATCAATCCGGAGAATTTCAATGGAGGATGCGACTAGTGAAGCAGTGATGGGACAATATCGCGGTTACACTGAAGAAGAAGGCGTAGCGATAGGGTCGCGAACCCCAACTTATGCGGCCATCCGGTTTTTTATTGACAATTGGCGTTGGCAGGGTGTGCCGTTTTATCTCCGATCAGGTAAGAAAATGGCAGAGAAGGTCAGCGAGATTGTCATCCAATTTAAAAGTCCGCCACACCTGATGTTCCCTTTGCCTGAAGATTATGAATTCACATCCAACCGATTAACTCTTTGTCTTCAACCAGATGAGGGCATCCATTTGAAATTCGAAACGAAAGTTCCTGATACAGTTGCCGAAACTAAATCAGTTGATCTTCAATACCATTATCGCGATGTGTTTGGTGATGATGCTATCCCAGAAGCATACGAGCGGCTGCTGATTGATGCGATAAATGGAGATGCATCATTGTTTACTCGAGGTGATAGAAGTGAGTTGGCATGGGAAATAATTGATCCAATCATTCAGGCTTGGGAAGATTCAGATAGATCACATCTGGCGATTTACGAACAGGGCAGTTGGGGTCCCTTTGAGGCCGACGCCATGCTGGCATCAGATTCAAGCAAATGGCAGCTTGGGTGTCGAGATCATTAAGGAAAGTGAGAATCATTATGCCTGGTCAAAGAGATGATTTGTACAACTATGACGAATTTGTGCCTGAAAAATTTGAGCGCTGGATGAGGTTCGATGAAAGTCCTGAATTGGGAAAATCGTTGCAGGATTTCCCACTGATGACGCTTGATCGCGCACAAACTAGCTTAAGAACGGAAACAGATAAGTACGCTTACACAGTAGTCGAATTTGGCAGCTTTACCTGACCGTATTGCGGGCTGGCGTGCCCAGCCATGAACAAGATTGCTAATGATTTTGCCGATAAAAAAATCGGATCGGTTTTTATTTACACACACGAAGCCCACCCCGGTGAGAATTACCCTCATCTGACCAACCTCGAACAGAAGTTTCAACACGCTGCTGCCTTGCGCGATGTGTATGGCGTCACCCGCCCAATCTTGATCGATTCGTTGGATGGCGCATGCCATAGATATTTTGGCTCCATGCCGAATATGACCTGGATTCTCAACAGCTCAGGAATGGCAGTTTATAAGTCAGATTGGTCGGATGCGCATAGTGTGCGGAATGCATTGGAATATTTACTAAATATCCCTGATCGTCGAAAAGCGGGCGAACGTTTGGTTCCCTTTCATGTAGAGCGTCTTGACTATCGAAACCAGGAGAGAGAGTTATTTTACGAGGCTTTAGAAAGAAATGGGAAAAAAGCTCTCGAGGAGTTTAAGAAAGCTTTTCGAAAAGGTTGATAGAGAAATTATCCTCATTTCACCTATAATTAATTCATGGTGAGAAAACTGGACATTGAACAAATGGACAGGATTAGAGGAAATCCAGACTCATCAAATCCTGACCTTTTAGAATTACGTGATTTGATCATCCAGTTGCTGCCTATTGGGATTAAGGGAATGAGCTATGAGAGTTTGGTCTCATCCAATATGCTCGAAGGCGCAGCTGAGCAGGCAATTAAGGATGTCCTGCGGTTGCAAGTTGAGCTGGAATGTGATGACCAATTTTTGCCAACAGTTTTAAAATTCGCAGTGCGGCACTTGCTTTACGACGTTCGATACCAGGAATGGAAATCTAAAACTAAAGTGGAGGGAATTCCCGCTGTGCCAATCGCCTGGCGGGTAAAGTTGGCTGCAAACCCTGCACTCAACTATGTTCACACAATATTTCGTGAAGAATTAAACGAAAACCAAAGAATCGCGATTCAGTCAATGGTTATGTTCCGAGTACCAAAAGAAGATGTGATGATCTACCTGGGAATGGAACGATGTGATTATTTTGAAATGATTCATAACGCGCGACTGCGGATAAAGCAACGTTTGCAGATAGATGCCGCCCGCGAGAAGTGAGCGAGAAATCTCTCACCCCGATTATCTTTCAAGTGCATCGTCCAAAAATATTCAAATTACTTACTTCTCAAGCTGGCTTGATCGATAGCTAGCAAATACCCATCTGAATTAGCGGGATGAAATTGAAAAAACCACACCTTCATTTTTGATAAGGCAAGATTCTCACGCGTATACATGCACGCGAAATAGCCTAACGTAAGGCATTCCGGCGTTTGCTTCCGGCGGTGTAGATTTTTTTGTTGGAATAGATCTGTGTCGCCAATTGCAGTGTTTCAATAAAATACAGTACGAATTTCTACTGCATAGCATCAGATAAGTAAACAAACGAGTAACGGATGAATAAAAAAATCATCGCTGTGATAATCTTTGGTTTGGTGAGCTCGGTAGTTTTTACGATAGTTTAAATGATGGCTCCCAAAAAGGGCTGCCAATAATGGATATTGTCAATCTCTAAGCCCTATGTTCAAGCACGAGGGCTGTCCTGCATTAGAGTGGCTCGCTCACGTTGTGATGGGTATTGTTTTCGCGTAGATTGATGCCTTCCTATGGAGCCTTGGGAGGGGGTTCTCGACAGTTTTAAACGGTCTGATCTTGCGAACAGGTCACTGATTGTAGGGATGATCATGTGGATGATCACGAGGCTGCACGCCGGGGCCGCAGCCTGGTCCGAAACAGCCCGCGGTGTGTACATGACGAGGCAGGGCGACGCGAAGGCTTTTACGGGTAGATTGATCGGCCATATGACCTTTAGCCTGGTCGGAGCGTTTGTTTTTAGATGATTCAAATTTCACTCAGCAACTTTGAACAGATGGAGTTTTCCGAATCCCATCTGTTTTTATTTCATTATGTACCCAGGACTGTCTTTACCGAATTTTTGTCAAAGACTCGATGAAATCGATGTATCGATTGTGGTAAGAAAACCTCAGCTGGTGCAGTCTAATGTTCAAGAAAATATTTTTAGGAGTGCAAAATGAATGCTTTACAAAAATTCCGGCATGAAAAGGATGATTTTTTCAGGAACCATCCACAGAGCCCCTTAACCCACGAACAAAAACATGTTTTTAGAGGGTTGAACTATTATTCTGAACACCCCGATTTGAAACTTGAAATCAAGGTTGATGAGTTTGCACAAAAAGAACAGGTTGCCATGCAAACATCCACCGGGGACGTAGTGACCTATGAAAGGTTTGGCCGGTTTCAATTCACGGTGGACGACCAATCGGCAGAACTCACAATATATACAAGTGATGGAGAGTACTTCCTACCGTTTACGGATGCCCTCGCCGGAAAAGAAACTTACGGTGCGGGAAGGTACCTGGAACCCCATCCACTTGGAAATGGAATGTTCTTGATCGATTTTAATTATGCCTACAACCCCTATTGCGCTTACAATGCGCGCTGGTCTTGCCCTCTAACTCCTTTTGAAAACCGATTAAAGGTTTCAATCCGAGCCGGAGAGAAAAATTTCGAGGCTCATTAACGATAACTTCCACCTAAATGCAGGAATTAACATTGAGGTTCATATAAATGTTTGACCAAATCCTTCGGATCCCGAAAGAACGTATGCTGGAGCCACTAGCAAAAGGACCGTAAAAACTGTCAATCCTACAACTGTCACGGTCGTGGCTTCAGGAGTTGCGATTGCAGCAGGTATAACAGCCTGGCAAGGGCAGACTGGCGCAACACTTGGCTTGTGGTTCTTGAACAGGTTCCTGGATGGTTTGGATGGAACTGTCGCCAGAGTCAATAACAAGCAAAGCGATTTTGGCGGTTATCTGGATATTGTGCTGGACATGGTTGCTTACGTATCGATTCCTCTAGGGTTGGCATTCTCTCTAAACGAAAAAGGTGTGTTCATCGCCCTTACGTTGCTTTTCGCTGCTTTTTATATCAACAGTGCTGCGTGGATGATGTTGTCTGCGAACCTGGAAAAACGTGCTCAAGGGGCAAAAGAAAGAAACGAACTCACGACAGTCACAATGCCCAGGGCGATCATTGAGGGTGGAGAGGCTATTCTCTTCTATTCCTTATTCATTTTCTTCCCTGGATGGTTGACTGTGTTATTTGGCGTCTTAGCCGTTTTAGTCTTAGCCTCGGCTATTACCCAAGTGAGGTCGGCTTATCGTCTCATGCAAAAAGATTCATAGGCGCCAATTCATGGATAACAATACTAGGGATTCGAAAAATCGCCCATGGTTGCGCAGGAATGTGAAAAAACTTGCAGCCTTCCTCTTCTGGGTGGCTGTTCTTATCGGCTACCAGGTTTATATTAAAAGCAGTGGATTAACCGCAATCCAGGTGATGCAGCAGTTTCTTGGATTAATGTCAAGCAAATATGTAGGACCGATTATTTACATATTACTATATTCAATCCGTCCATTAATTTTATTCCCATCTACTATTCTCACACTTGCAGGAGGGTTTATCTTCGGTCCTCTCCTCGGTGTGCTTTACACAGTCATTGCCAGTAATATCTCGGCAACCGTCGCGTTCTTCGTGGGTAAGTATTTTGGACTTGGATTTTTCAAGGAAGGTTCGACCAATAATCTGGTTCGGAGATATGCGGAGCGACTACGTCAGAATAGTTTTACGACAGTGCTGGTGATGAGATTCATTTTTCTACCGTATGACCTTGTAAATTATTTTGCTGGATTTCTAAGGATTCGTTGGGCGCCTTTTATTTTAGCGACCTTTCTTGGATCGATTCCCGGCACTATTGCCTTTGTATTAGCTGGAGCGTCATTTGAGAGATTTGAGGGTGGTGTGCCGCAATTAAATCCGACAACTTTGGCAGCTTCGATTCTCATATTTATTGGAAGTTTGATATTGTCGCGCATGATCAAGAAGCGTGAGGGAAATCAAAATGGAAACCACTCATCATAACAATGTTGTTATAGGTTCAGGATCAGGCGGTCTAACCATTGCCATTGGTTTAGCCAGGTTAGGAAAACAGGTTGTTTTAATCGAAGCCAATCACGTCGGCGGTGATTGTACCAATGTAGGCTGTATCCCATCGAAAACATTAATCCACTTGGCAAAAGAATTCCGACCAGGTGATGATGTCCGAGAGATTCTGGCTGAAGTAGTTAGAAAACGTAATTGGCTGCGCAATGAAGAAACCGAAGAAGTTAAGGCGATGCACAATATTGTATTTATTGAGGGGAGAGTCAGTTTCTCCGGTGAGAAGGAATTGGTGGTGACCTCTCCCGATGGGAATAGCCGGATAATCAAAGCAGATCAAATTTTCATCGCCACAGGAGCCCGACCGCGCCTACTAGAGATTCCCGGTTTACCGCAAGTCCAGACTCTGACGAATGAGACAATATTTGATATCTCCGACTTGCCCCAACATCTGGTTATTATGGGAGCTGGCATCATTGCGGTTGAAATGGCAGTTGCATTTCGTAAACTAGGTTCACAGGTCACACTTATTGCCCTGGACCAGCGGGTTTTACCGAATTATCCGCCTGAGGTGTCAGAGGCGATACACCCGGAGCTTGAAAGACAAGGTATCAAACTCCATCTGGGTGCAACCAGCGATCATTATGATCCAGAGACAAGCACCCTTTTTGGCAGCAGGCAGGACCAAGTATTTCCTATTGAGGCTGTAGACAAAGTGTTGATAGCCATTGGCCGGATTCGAAATATCGATAACTTGAATTTGGAAAAAGCCGGAATCAACTTTGATCAAAATGGTATCAAGGTGGATGGGTTTGGTCGTACTAATGTTAGGGGGGTTTACGCGGTAGGCGATGTAACCCCTACATCCGCTTTTACCCACTCCGCCAATGTGCAAGGTCGTCGGTTGATTCAGAAAATTGTTTTTCCATACCTGCCAGCAACGAAAAAGGAACCCTATTTTCCAACCGCCACTTTTAGCAATCCTGAAATTGCCACCACCGGGATGACACGTAAACAGATCGAAGAAAAATTTAACCAAAGACTGATCTTGCGATTGCGTTGCGACTTGAAAGATATCGATCGCGGGTACACAGATCATATCGAAAATGGTTTTGTTTCGGTTGATGTAATGCGTTTGACCGGAAAGATCCTTGGGGCAACAATAGTTGCCCCTCACGCTTCAGAAATGATCTCATTTTTTACACTGGCAATTAATGAACGGGTATCACTTTATAAACTATTCCGGCAGGTGTATCCCTACCCAACATATTCCAATGGTATTCAAAAAATCGCTGATGATTATATTAAGGAGACTCTTTCCAACTTGCCCAGGGAAATTGGAACATTTCTGCGTTATCGATTTTTATCCTAACAGAGTAAGAAAATCATTGTTTGAAACGTCTTACTAATGAAAAATAATCAAAAAGGGAAACTATGAAAAAAACAATCTCTATCTTTATTCTCGTTGCTGTTGTATTAAGCGCTTGTACAGTTTCAGGTAATACTTCTCAGCAGGGATCTTCTGCGTATGACATCAACAACTGGGATAGCGTGTTGGCAGCCGCCAATGGTCAAACGGTAAACTGGTATATATGGGGCGGCTCTGAATCGATCAATAGTTTTGTGGACGATTTTTATGGCAAAGAACTAAAAGAACGCTACAACATCACATTGAATCGGGTACCAGTAGCCGACACAGTTGATGCAGTCAATCAGGTGTTGAGTGAAAAACAAGCCGGCAAGGATCCTGGTGCTGTGGACTTAGTCTGGATTAACGGAGAAAATTTTGCCACTTTAAAACAGGCTGATTTACTTCTCGATGCATGGGCAGATAAGTTACCCAATAGTCGATTGGTAAACTGGGACAATCCAGCAATAAACCGGGATTTCGGTACACCGGTTAACTTTCAAGAGAGCCCCTGGTCATCTGCTCAATTTCAGTTGATCTATGACACGGCCAGAATGCAACCGGAGGACCTGCCGCGTTCCTATATTGAATTGAAAGACTGGGTGAAACAAAACCCGGGTCGATTTACTTACATTGCTCCTGGTCCTGGCGCATTTCAGGGAACCCGATTCGTAAAAGGAGCTCTTTATGAAATCAGTGGCAAGGTTGAGGAATGGGGAACTTTTGATCAAGCACTTTGGGATGAATACTCACCTCTTCTGTGGGACTATTTGAACGAAATCGAGCCCTATTTATGGCGGGAGGGTAGAACTTATCCCAAAGACGAAAATGAATTGCACAATTTGTTTGCCAATCAAGAGATCGATTTCAGTATCACACAGGCAATTGTCGGCGCAGGTGCGTTAATAGAACAAGGCCTGGTTCCAGATACTGCGCAGGCTTTTGTGTTCGATAATTACATGATCGGTGACTTCAATTATGTCGCCATTCCGGTCAACGCTCCGAACAAGGCAGCAGCGCTTGTTCTGGCAAATCTGATTCTTGAACCGGAGCTTCAGGCAGCTCAAATTTTGCCGGAAAATGGTTTTGGCTTGGGATTTGGGATCGATATTAACCGTGTCACAGATTCGACTGTGCTGGAAATGTTGCGAGATGCTTCACGGAGACTCGGCAAAGCCGCAACTGAGCCTTCTGACCTGGCAAAATCACTGGTAGGTGATACAGCCGCAGAGTACCAGAACCTTGTTGAAGACGGTTGGCGTGAATATGTGCTGCAAAAATAGTAAGCATGCTTAATAAGTTCAAACTCTCCTCCTTATGGTTTCAGCTAGCCCCGGCCATACTGCTCATCAGTGTGCTGTTCGGGGCTAGCATTATTTTTGGATTGGCACAAAGCCTTGGTTTATTGACTGGAACCGACCAACAGGTTGTAAGTTTTGAGGCCTACCGTAATATATTTAACGGACAGCGTACTGCTGGGCGTGAATTCTGGTCTTCCTTAGGGTTTTCATTATGGATAGCGGCAGCTTCAACTTTGTTATCCGCTGGCGGAGCACTGGTGGTTGCGATATTCCTCAGTAACAATAAGGGGAGATTTCAGCAGTTGGATACCCTGGCATTAAATTGGAACCTGGCGTTTCCCCATTTGGTCTGGGCGATTGCCTTGCTGCTTTTTTTCTCACAGAGCGGATTACTTGCTCGCCTGGCTGCCACCATTGGTGTTATTCAAACGCCAGCCGATTTCCCCGTACTTGTAAAGGACCGTATCGGGATTGGCATCATTCTAGATTATGTGACTAAGGAAATCCCCTTTCTAACCCTGATAGTATTGGCAGTGCTGCGCTCACAAGCCGAAAACCTGGATGTGGTCGCCGAAAATCTGGGCGCATCACGCTGGCAAAGACTGCGCTATGTAACAATACCGCAGGTTTTACCGGCATTGACTGCTGGCTCATTAATAGTTTTTGGTTTTGTCTTTAGTTCTTATGAAGTTCCTGCGGTTCTCGGCGTACGATATCCTCGTATGTTGCCTGTGTTAGCGCTGGATTCTTTCTTGAATCCTGATCTAAACAGCCGCGCTGAAGGGATGGTGATCAGCCTGACCATTACTGCGATCGTTATGATCATCGCCGTATTGAGCTTGCGCGGGGAGGGGGACAACCAACAATGAAAAATCCTTCTTTGCCTGTTTTTCGAATCTTGCTTTATGGCATCCTGATCGCGCCTTTGGTTCTATTCATCCTGTATGCATTCTCTGAACGGTGGTTCTTTCCTGAATTGCTTCCTTCGCAATGGACTACCAGGATTTTTAATCGCATCATCAATGACCCCCGTACATTCTCTGGCATTCTCGAAAGTATCGGTATCGCCTTGGTAGTCAGTCTATTGTCTTTATTGATTGGTTTTCCTGCAGCTCGTGTGCTTGGCACGAAGGTGTTTCGAGGGAGACGCCTGGCTTGGTTGATCTTCTTTATCCCGACGGTTGTCCCCCCTTTGGCAGTGGGTATGGGTTTGAATATTCTTTTTCTGAGAATCGGTTTATCGGGAACCTTATTTGGCGTTATCCTGGCTCATTTAGTGCCTACTTTGCCGTACACGATTTTTACTCTTTCAGGAGTTTTTTCGCGATATGATGAAAATTACGAAAACCAGGCGTTGGTGCTGGGGGTAGACCGAGTTCGAATCTTTTTTACTGTCACACTGAGGTTGATCCTCCCGGGTTTGGTGGTGGCAGCTTTATTCGCGTTCCTCATCTCATGGAGTCAGTATTTGTTAACCTTGTTGATTGGTGGTGGTAAGGTTCTGACCATCCCCATGTTACTATTTTCGGCTGTATCGGGCGGAAATCCGACTTCTATCGCAGTATTGTCCCTCATTTTCGTCATCCCGCCAGTTATTATCATCGCGGCTTCTTCGCGTTTCCTTATTCAAAATGGTAACACCATCAGGGAGCAGTATTGATGACTGAAATTGAATTGATTGAACTAAAAAAAACCTATCCTGGTAATCAACGCTCGGTATTGAACGGGTTATCTATGGATATTCATTCAGGTGAGCTAGTCGCTTTGTTGGGTCCATCTGGCAGCGGTAAATCCACAATCTTGAAATTGATCACCGGTATTGAAACCCCGGATGCGGGTGATATAAGGATTAATGGTGAAAGCATTTTACACATCCCCGCCAATAAGCGTGGCGCAATCTTAATGTTCCAGAAAGCTTATCTATTCCCATTTCTCAACGTTGAAGAAAACATCGGATTTGGGTTGAAAGTAAAAGGTTTCACTGCTCAAACCATCCGCGATGAAGTGAAGAAGATGTTGAATCTAATAGGACTTCCCGGTATCGAGAAACGAAAACCTTCTCAGCTTTCAGGAGGAGAGCAACAGCGAGTAGCCCTGGCAAGGGCATTGGTATTGGAGCCAAAACTGATGCTGCTGGATGAACCGCTTAGTAGTCTTGATACCGAGGTCCGCATGAGTCTGCAAGAATCCATTCGCCGCATTCAACGAGAATTGGGAATTACCACTGTTCTCGTGACACATGATCTGAATGAAGCCATGGGCATGTCTGACCGCGTCGCGTTGTTATTGAATGGCAAGGTAGCAGCCATCGATCAGCCAATGCGCCTATTTGCAAGACCTGGTTCGCAATCAGCCGCTCGCTTTGTAGGCATAACCACCTTCTTAAGCGGAAAGCTAGCTAATGGGCAGTTGTCAACCGATTATGGTGTTTTGTCGGTGAACACCAATGGTCATCAAGCTGAAAAAGCTTTGTTTGCCATACGCCCTGAGCATATCAGTGTGCAGGCTGCAGCAGGAACAAACACCATGGCAGGTATTATCAGGGATTGTATCTACCGGGGAGACTATATTGAATATCAAGTTGCTGTGGGAAAGATGAACATTCGTGCCAGGGTATCGATGCCGGCTGAACCGATTGAACACGATCAACCCGTGTATGTAAAACTTCCAGCGGAACATTTATTTGAAATCGAACCACAGTAAGGATCACCACATTAAAAGAAAGTTGAGAATGTTCTCTCAACTTTCTTTTAATTCCCTCAATTCTTAAAGGTTTAATCTTATTTTGTGCGCAAGTAGCGCGTGATAGCTTTCTTAATTATTTCCGAAAAAGTTGGATAAATGAATATCAGGTTTCCTAAGTCCTGGATTGGCAGGTTTTGTTTGATTGCCAGAGTAAAAAACTGGATCCATTCACCAGCGTGTTTTCCGATAGCTTCGGCCCCTACGATTCGATCTTCAAGGTCCATGACAATTTTCAAAAAACCTTCCGTTTCGCTCTCGGTTTTGAAACGATCGATTGAATTGGTCTCAACTTGGAAGGTGTTCACCTCGCCATACTTTTTTCTCGCTTGTGTTTCGTTAAGACCGACATGGCCAATTTCCGGCTCCATAAAGATTGCCCATGGAACCACAGAAAGATCGTTCAATAAGTGATTACCGGATAAGATATTTTCCAGGGCGATTTCAGCCTGGTAAGAAGCCATGTGGGTAAATTTCGCTGGTGATGCGACATCTCCCACGGCATAGATATTTTCAGCCGTGGTCTGCAAATACTCATTAATCTTGATGCCGGATTCATTGTACTCAACCCCAGCGTTGTCAAGTTCCAATCCGGAAATATTTGGAACGCGTCCTAGCGCGGCAAAAATCCTATCCACCACCATCTCTTTTTGTTCCCCATTCTGCTCCAGGAAGAGTCGAACTTTTCCTCCCTCCAGTGTTTGACAATTCACAATCTTTGAATTGGTGAAAATCTTTACTCCCTCCCGCTCCAATATATCGCTTGCCAATTGACCAACACGTTCGTCTGTGACGTGCAGGATGCGCGGATACTGTTCTATGATACTTACATCTGAACCAAATCTTGCCAGTGATTGGCCCAGTTCTACTGAGATGACACCACCCCCCAAAAAAGCGATCGATTGTGGAAGCTGCCTCAGGTCCCAAAAGTTGTTGTTGGTCAGCACGTCAGGCATGTCTCCACCACTATGCGGTGCCAGGCGCGGTGACGAGCCGGTGGCGATGATCGTATTTGTTGCTTGAATTAAATCCTTACCGATTTTGATCTCAGTCGGAGACACAAATTCTGCGCCCGCTGAATTTATGTATACATCAATACCCTGGTCCTGGAATACGGAGGGTTGTTCGTTTTGGTAAACCGCTTGCACAACACTGTTGACGTGTTCCATCACCTTCGAGAAATCCAAATCATCGGACTGGTGTTTAGCGGGCAAACCAAGCCGATCCGCTGTCTGCATTGCGTGGAAAAGTTTTGCGCTGCTGATGAAAGTCTTACTTGGAATGCATCCTGCGTGGGTGCACTCTCCCCCAATTTTATCTCTTTCAATCATGGCGACTTTAAGCCCCCGGCGATTGGCAGATAATGCTGCTACCAAACCGCCTGAACCGGCACCGATCACTGCGAGGTCGTATTTTTTCATTTTTCCTACTTTCATTATCCGTTTTTGATTTTTTATAGCTTTAGTATTTCAAATGTATTTTCTTCTTCGGGATTGAGGATATGCCGCGCGGCAGTTTTAGTCGCGAACTGGACATCCGGATGGTCCCATTCCAAGCCCTGGTAGAGGTAACCTGATTGAAATAAGCCTACAGTCCTTGCCAGAAGCTCTGATCCAAAATGGATCGAACTTTCCCTTAATCCATCCTTGCCAAAAATGATACTAAAATTTTCCCCCAATGTATTTCGGTAACTCTCGAAAAATCCCTTTAGAATCAATCGTGCGTTATCAGGCGTGTACTGTGTGGGTGGTCTGTGAATGTGCATCCAAAGATGAGCAGCCAGGTATCCAACATCCTGGCTTGGATGTCCGTAATGTGCCAACTCCCAATCAATAATACGGAGTTTTCCACCCGATACGATGATCGATGGAAGCCAGAGATCACCCATAATGATTACTTTACCTGGTAATTGAAGAAGATTTCCATACTCGAGGGCGATATTGCCGATTTTCTCGTCTTCTGGTAAATGAGCTTTTTCCGCGTACCATTTCACGTTACGATAAAGTACCTCGAGCCTTGTGTTTTGTATTCTAGGATTGGATAGCATAGACATGAACTCAGTGCTGTTTGCGCTATGGAGGTGTAAACTGGCGATGAACTGACCAAGCCGTTTTCCAATTTCAAGAGTTAACGAGGATTCGTGTTGATATTGAATCCACTCGGCAAGATCAGGACAATCGCAAACATCTTCCATAACTAAAATATTGTCAGTCTTGTCCAGCCACACAAATTCTGGAAGTCGCACATTGTCATCTGCAAGGTGTGAAAGTGGGCCGTCTTTACCGAAGGCTTTAAGCGCGTTGGCTTCAACTATGAGGCGCCTCGGATCTAACTCGATTTGAGGATTGGAAGCAATGTAGGGGGGGGCCCATTTCGCGATCAAAGATGGGTATGTTGAACCTGTTTTTCCGGTTATTCTCCACACATAATTTAAGAGCCCACCAGAAAGACGTTCGGGTTGGGAATCTACATAAAAACCCGGGATATTGCCCAAAAGAGCCTGTAACTGCTTTTCCACTGTCGCTTCAGTATTCATAATGATTTCTCCAATACGCGTAATTAATAGACGTGGATACTCATTCAAATCTTACTTAAGGCGCGTTAGTTCTGCGCTTCGAACCGCTAAAAACTGAGGCTGCTATCGTATTCCAAAGAAAGCGCGTAGATTTTCATCCATCTCTACCACCCAGATGGAAATGTTACTATTGAGTGCTAACTGAGTGATTTGGGTCAGTTGTCCGGTGGCGAGTAAGACGCCGATTGCTATCATCAAAACACCGCTGATGATGCCAGTTGTATGCAGATCTAGTGATAAGCTACCCAGTTTTACAGAAATTCCCCTACCGCGGATAAATCGCCAAAAACGGCTGCCGTTGCCAAGACGACTGAAAAAAGTGGCGACGAGAATGAGAGGTAATCCCAACCCCATTGCGTAAATGAATGATAAGATCGCTCCTTGAAGAACCCCGGCTCCCTGGTTGGCTAAGAGTGTAAGAATGGCACCGAGGATCGGACCTATGCAAGCCGTCCAACCGATGGCAAAGGTAGCTCCATAAATAAAAGAACCTGCAATCGTACTGGCGGGGCGGTCCTGAAATTGAATTCCAGTAAATCCTTTGCCTAAGATGCTCAATACCCCGAATAGAATAATCAGCAACCCGCCAATCGTTGTTATAGCAGAGATATTTCTCACCAGCACGCTGCCAATCGCAGACACGCTTGCCCCCAGAATTGTCATGGTGGTGGCGAGTCCCATAAAGAACGCCAAAGTCATCAGAACCACGTTTTTTCGACTGCTTTGAAATGAATAAGCGAAATATGCCGGTAAGATTGGTAATGAACATGGCGAAAGAAAACTAAGCAACCCGGATAGGAAAGCCGCAGGGATCAATGCGAGCATTGAGGTTTCCCGTTGAGCCGATGCATCGCCTGCCAGTAATGCTGTCACAAGTAAAGCGACTGCAATCAGGATGACCGATCCGAAGATTATGTTGCGTCGTGAGATCTGAATGGGAAATTTCCTGTTGCTATCCATGCGCTTCTTACTCCTCACTTTTACGGTTGATACACACGTGTTTCCGGTCTGAATGCCACCCAAGAGAACCAGAAGTGGTTTACCGAAATCACAGGTTCCAAATGATTGCCAGTCAATTCACCGGAAATCGCGTTCCCTAGGATATCCCAGGTGCTGCCTGTTTCATTGTCAACAATGTTTTTTCCGTCATAGAAGAATGTTAAGACACTGTCATTTAGACGGCGGCGATAGGAAACAGCAGTCCCTACATCATTCCCGTCTGCGATTAGTGCGGCATCGAGAGCTGAGGCTGTGCCAGGTGACCAAAATACCGCGATTTCTTCACCTGCCACGATATCGTTCACGGCGAATTCCTGGCTCAACAACTCGTAGGGGTAGGCAACGCTTTCAGTCCCGATTTCAATCGCTAGTACCCTCGCGACTGGAGGAAGCCTGCCAGGGGTTTCCGGTCCCTGGTACAAAAACGGTGGATTATTAACATCATCGTAGCCAACATAAGGATTTCGACCATAGCTTCGGATAAATCCGGTCTGCTTCGATAAAACTAGACCATCTGGGTATTTTTTCTTAAAATCATCCCACGAGATAATTGCCGAAGGGAGAAATTCTAGTTGAGTTCCGGTTAAGGTGCCAATGATCGCTTTTCCTTCTGCCTGCTGCCACCAGGTCTCGGTTTGCCGATCGTACATAATAAGGTTACTGAAGCGCAATCTTCCCGTGGTGCCGAAATCATAAATCTCGCCTTCCACAGTTCGACTGAATGCTATGGCAGTATTACATAGTGGACAGAAGGTCATAATCACCGGAATTCCACCCACATTGTCGTTTACGATTTCATGCCATACAAGGATTTGCAGGGGATATGCTTTAGCTTCGTTGTTAAGATCTACCAGAATGACAGGTTCATTGGGATTTATCCACCCATCTACTTCTCTTACGCTAATGAATTCTGGATTATCGATTGATGGAATCCCGTCTTTTGGAGGACCTCCAGATAATATCTCGCCAAAATCAATCGAACTGATCGAAAAATCTGTCGAAAACTCTTGTGCAGCATTTATTGGGGCACCCTGAGCGGTTGGCGTTGCCGACGCAGTACGTGATGCTTCTTGAACCACTTCCTCCGACTTGTTATCGGTCTCAGCAACTTGACCAGCCGGCTGGGGTGTGCAGGCTGCGATTAGTAGCGTTGTGAATATGAGCAGTATCGAATACTTCATACGTAAGTCTCCATCAAATGCTGTGGTTTCTTAGACGATAAAAAGTAGATATTTCTTACCACATCACAAAATTAAATGGATTAATAAGGTAAGAATAATTATGTATTTAGCATCCATAAGAGTAAGGGCTGCATTAATTGCTGCTTGACCGAGGAGGTATTATGGGTGCCGAAAAATCTAAGAAGAAGAGATCATTAATCCTTGTTATCTCAGTTATCGCCCTCGTTGTTGTGGCATCTGCGATAATTCTTGGGACAGGTGCAAAAGACAATCCTATCGATTTGGAGATTCCGATCCGCTCGAAGGGTTCCGCTGATGCCATTGTTGTCCTGGAGGAATATGCTGATTATGGTTGCATAACCTGCAGAGTCTGGCATCAAATGGGGATCGTCGACCAAATCCTGGAAGAATATGATGGGTTAGTCCGCTTTGATTGGTACGATTTTCCAGTCATCACTTCGGATTCGCCAATGGCTGCTGAGGCGGGTTTGTGCGCACACGAGGAGGGAATGTTCTGGGAATATCACGATCTTGTCTATAAGAATTACCCGCTCATTTCAGAAGAGCATCTTAAACAATATGCAGCCGAAATCGGATTGAATTCTCAGGAATTTGCTAAATGCCTTGATTCTGGTAAATACCAGCCGGTTGTTAAGGAAGAAATTATTACCGGACATCGCCTTGGCCTTCGGTCGACCCCGTCATTCCGAATCAACGAGACGATTTTGATCGGTTTACCTACGTATGATATCCTCGCTGCGACGATTGATGAAGTACTTGAAGAAAACCAGAGTAAGTAAAAGGTCTAAAAGGAGATTCAAATAAAAAAAATTCTAATTTATGGATTAAGTTCTATACTTGTCCTGTATTTTGTGATCAGCGGATATTTTGCTTTTCGCCGAGAGATTCCTCGAAGCGCCGTGGGGGAGTTACAATCCGTGGGTTTTGAGGTCACCCCAAATTATAAGGGTATTGTCGACATGACTCTATTAATGGCAGGCGGATCATTAAACCTATCAGCGGAAAATTCAAATACCACATCTGTTTCTGTTAAGACCAATTATCAAGATTGGTTGCCAATAGAAACGGTTACAGATACAGGGTATCGTATTGAGCAACCTGTCCGCCCGTCGAATAACTGGCAGCCCGTGGATTATATAACTAATGATTGGGTGATTAGTACTGGTTCAACACCAATTGACTTGAAGATCGACGCCAGGATTTGGGATGGTGAACTCGACCTTTCAGGTATAAACCTTACAGGTTTCCAGCTTGCTGATTTAGACAGCCACTCTGTGATTCGCTTTACCCAACCGACAACAACATTTGATACGATGATTATTGACTCGCTGCGTTCCAATATGAAGGTTTATGGTTTGCTCAACTCCGGAGCGCGTAATGCGATCCTCAAAGTGCCGTTTGGAAATTACTTACTGGATTTTTCCGGAGATTTGCAGGAAGATATGTCAGCTGTCATCACAACCGGTTTGGGAAAAACTCGCATTGAAATTTCAGACACAGTAAATGTGCGTATCACGTACACCGGACAAACACGTAAATCAACGATTGAAGGTGATTGGATTCGATTAGAGGGGACAACTTACGTACGCACGAATCCAGGAAACCTACTGGATATCGTTGTGAATAGTGATCAGGGAGATCTTGAAGTGGTGATTGTAAATTGACGAAGTGAACAACAAATGCTTCCTGTTGTTTGGCAGGAAGCATTTGTTGTTAAAATCACGAAGTTCGAGTTCAAGGTTGGAGACTTACCCAGGGCCATTATCAACGGCATCCAAAATTTTTGATAATACCTCATACTCTTCACGACAATCCGGGCACATATCCAAATGGAAGTGCACCAAGGGGAGAAGACTTGCTACATCTTCACCTCGAATAGCCATCTCTGCATACTGATCCAATAATGCGTGTACCTCATCGCATGATAGTTCCACATCCTTGGTATTCTGGATCATAAGCAGCATCTTTTCTGCCTGCTCAGGTGAAATGCTCAAGTTCATAGCGTGATGAATTTTCTTCTTTTTCGTTTTGAAGATTCGACCAAAGAATCCCATATAAAATCTCCAGTATTTATGACGCTTTTATCTGAAAATCTCTTACTTTTATCATTCAAAAACAGAGAAAATCTCACCGGATGAGAACCCTTGATTTTCCATGTGTAGCTTCAGCTTCAGCCGTGCGTCGTGCAGTAGTTTATATAATGAATTTCGGTTAGTACCCATCCTACGCGCGACTTCCTCCAAAGGCATACCTCGGATCGCAACTGCTATCATCGCTGTCCGTTGTTTTTCAGTTAATTCCTTCATCATGATCTTATTGATCATGGAAATCATTTCCCTTTTTTCGATAGAATTTTCAATATTGACTTCAACGTCTGGAAAATCACGTGGTTCATCTTCGATTTCCCTCCCTTCCATTAATTGATCGAGAGAAGTTTCCTTCCATTTCGCTCGACGTAATTCTGTTAAAGCAACACGCACCGCTATCGTGTAAACCCAGGTGGTAAACTGACTGCGTCCTTCAAAGGAATCCAGGCGAGCCAGAACCCGCAGCAGAGTTTCCTGGGTAACTTCTTCGGCGAGGGGAGAAAAACGAGGATCGTCCTGCTGGATCCACTTGGAAAGGGCAAACGGCAAACCATTTTTGATAATTTCAGCCAGATCCGCAAGCGCATTATCTTGCAGCTCACCCTGCGAGCGAAGGCTTGATAACCATTCATCATTGGTGCGATTTACCATAGAGGCTCTCCATATAGAATAAGTATACTATTCATTCGTTACCAGTTAGGGTAATTAGGATTGGAGATTTAGTGGCAACGCAACTTTCTAATTGCTATAAAGAATTGCAAAACTCTCTGAAGAAGATAAGGTTGGTGACAATTGCCATCGAATAGCTATGCGTAGTATTGCGTCATAAGTAGGAGGTGCTGGAAGGTGGCGTTTTCCACACTGACTCGCTTTCTAGCAATCACAACGTGCTGCCGGGTAAGTCGATAGACTCTGCGTAGATCAGTTTGCGCTTTGCAATTTTCAATTGGCGATAAAGGAAACCTTAAGCAGCGCTCACTTCCTAGACAGGGTCTGTGAACGTCAGTTATGCCCGAAAGGGTGGAGTGGCGTTGCCGTCGCTGGCAATAATCGTGATAAATTTTGTGACTTTTACATGCAGAATTTTTTCTTAGTCGGAAGTATAAAAAACCAGGCCTAATGTGCCCGGTCCTGCATGAACGCCGATTACCGGCCCCATATCAGAGTTTAGGATCTCAACACAATCAAATTTACTCCGAATGGTTTGCTCCAATTGATGGGATTCCTCGGGGACGTTGCCATGAAGAATCGCAACATGCACCGGTTTTTTCCCAACTTTTTGTTCCATTATTTCCACCATTCGAGAAATTGAACGTTTACGAGTGCGTTGTCTCTCCAAGGGTTCGATTCTTCCATCCTTAATATAGAGAATGGGTCTGATATCCAATGCAGCGCCCAAAAACGCAGTTCCGCCACCGATCCGGCCACCTTTATGGAGATACTCCAGAGTATTGACAGTAAAAATAACATTGATTTTTTGTTTAATGTTCTCAACAAGGTCAAGTACTGCCCTGGCGTCAAGTCCTTCTTCTGCAGCTCTTGCGGCAGCAATCGCCATCATGCCTAAACCAAGAGATACTGATTCAGAATCAATAATATGCACGGGCACCTTATCGAATTGTTCCTTAGCCATTTCAGCAGATTGAAGTGTCGCGCTCATGTGATGCGAGATCACGATTGTGACGATTTCCTCAGCTTCCTCTGCTATTTTTTCGTATAGTTTCAGGAAATCAGCTACTGTGGGCTGTGCTGTTGTAGGCAGTTTCTTACTGGCGCGGAGTAAACGGTAGAATCCCTCATCATCCAGGTCAATTCCAGCGCGAAACGTTTCTTCTTCAAACGTTATGTATACTGGGGCAATATGAACCCCCAATTGCTCACCTTGTGCAGGAGCCAGTGAACAAGCTCCGTCCGTTACGACTGCAACTTTTCGATTTTTCATTTTTCAGTCCTTTCTTAAAATTAGTGATGCTTCCGTGTTTCGAAATTCCATCTTCCTGAAATAGCGTTAATTTAACCAGCTAAAATAAGATCAATTAGAAAAAAATGGATCCAAGATAATCGCGTTTTTCAATATTCTTCGACCTCCTTCTTCTCCTTAAAAACATGCCATTTATCTCCATTCAGAACGATAGATTGGATTTGTTGCGAGATTTCGGCAGGGTTCGCTTCTGTCCTAGGAAGGTCGTAATGGATTGGAAGTATGTAAGGTGCAGCAAGCTGTCTCGCCATATTGATTAACACTGATTTGTACTTTTCGGGTCGTATTGGAGAATTACGCCATGGCAGACATAGAATATCCGGTCTTAATTCTATCGGAAACTGGTGGGCGTCGCCAACGTGGAGCAAATCGGCTTCATCCTGGATGTAAAAGGAAAGCGGCGTGCCACCAGGATCTGGCAATCGAAAACGGAAAAGCAAACTCACCGCAATATACATTGGATCTTTCACGACACTAAAACCAGGAAGAATTTTAATGTTTTCAATCTCTTCTTCTGCCTTTACCGGTTTAAGGCGCGCTGTGGGGACGCCCATTTGATGAGCAATTTCGCAGACATCGGGCGATGCCAAAACAACGGCGCCAGGCACTAGTGCAATCTTACCGATATGGTCTTTGTGAGCATGGGATACACAAATGAAATCCACATCGGGGAGTGGTGGGCGAGTAAAATCTGGATCAATTAAGATGTGGTGCTTTCCGATTATTTCCACACATGAGTGGCCAAGGTACCTGATTTTCATATGACACCTCTCCACTGACAAGAATACGTCAGTGTCTATAGTTACCTTTTCCTCACCGTCATTCGCCAGAGAGCAATCACAACCAGACCGAGTCCGATTGAATATACCGGCCAATTAAATAGTGAAGGTTTTAAATTACTCAACGTTGCCGCGTCTGCGGGTAACACCTTTAATGCATCTGACATAAAGGTAAATAGCATTATCAAAACGCCTGCGGTTAGACAAACCCAAAACCAGGAATCAAAATTTAGCGTTCTGTTTTTTTCAGTTTCGATCACTACAATCGTTCCACCAATCACCATCAATAGGGCGATCAGTACAGGGGACAGGACCGGTCCCCACCAGGGGAGAGGAATCAAAAAAAGTAGATCGGGTTCGAACATGCTCAGCGGCCAGCCGATAAAAACACGCAGCCAGATGTAATAGAAAATATCCCACAAGCCAAAGGTGATGAGTGCGTAACTGATTTTGGATGATATTGTCTTTCCTGCAATCCATCCGATGCACAGAAGCATTATTAATGTCGCTATTTCCCTTCCAACCTCTATTGCCGCAATTTGCGAATCAAAAGGAGGAACCTGGAGAATTAAATCGTTTATCCCGTATATGCGCCGCAAATAGACAACCACGGCGGCTTCCAAAAACGCCATGGCAATTGAAAAAAGTGAAACCCAAAGAATTTTTCTAATTAACCTGTTCACTTAAAGATCCGAAATCCTGAAGAGAAACCTGGTCAATAAAATGGGCTCCTTCAATATAGATTCCTTTGGCAATGATCGCCACATTCCCGTCCGGCAAGATTATTTTTCCTGTAGCTTCAATTCGCCGTTTCGTTTTGCCACTCATCACACCACAGATTTTAATTGGTTTACCTATTGGAACGGGTTTACGATAATCCAGGTTTAGATTTACTGTGACGACACGGTAGCCAGCATACCAAATGGCAAGCCCCATGGCTTCGTCCAAGACGGCTGCGGAGGCACCTCCGTGTACATATCCAGGTGGACCTTGGTGACGATGGGTGAAGCTAAACGTAGCTTCAATTTGGCTTCCACCATCAAAATACCATTCAACGCCCATACTATTGGGATTGGCTTTACCACAAACAAAACACGAACCGTGCTCACGAATTTTTTCCATCATTTAATTTCCAGTCTGCACTTAACTATGCTGCTGGGGTTCTCTTCGTATCCAGCGTTCATGATCTTGAATATCGCGATCCAAAAAAATCCGACGTAGGATAACCTTCCGACGGTCTACCGGATTTGTCGGGAGAGGTCTACGGTTTGCCTCCAACCGTTTGATCACGGTAATCACTGTCATTCCTGCAGCTGACCACAGCACAATGGGTGAAGCTTTTGCAAATATTGGCAAGATCATCACGACAAATAGTGGAACCGCCGGTGATTTAAAGATGTTCCCTAAGGCTAAACCCGCCAATACAATTGGAACCCCCCAGGGGAAAATGATCAACAATTCTCCCAAAAATGGACTGAAACCCCGCCCTCCATGAAAATGCAGAAAAATCGGCCAATTATGGCCAATGATTGCCGCAAACCCGGCCAACATGGCTGTGACCTCTCCCAGTCCAAGACGCAAACCCAACCACGTAGCCAGGCTGCCTTTGAAAATATCAAAAAGCCCGACCGGTACCACCGCCCATTTGGCGACATGTTCCCAGACCATCGAACCGCTGACCGTCCCACTGCCATAACTCCTTAAGTCGATGCCTTTAATCCATTTTCCGGCGAGATACCCGCTTGGGATTGAGCCCAGCAGGTATGAGATCAAAAGTAGGGATACCATACTCACAAGCCGCCAAAATGGGGGTAATCCGCTCAATTCTATCAACCCTTCTGAAGCAATCCAATCGTTAATCATAGTAATAAGCCAATCCTATCAGCCCCGGCCCGGTATGAACGCCCATTACGGGCGTGAATTCCGTATTGAAGATTTCTGCCGGCTGCAACCGTTGCATGGCTATCTCCTTAAGGCGTTCGGCCTGTGCCGGAGCATCTGCTTCCATAACCGCCAGGTGCAGGTTCCGACCTCGCTCGACGTTTTGCGCCACATTATCCACTATGGCACGCAAAGCATGGTTTTCGTCGCGCACCCGGCCCACTGGTGACACTTCCCCATCCGTAATGGTGAGGATGGGTTTGATTTTGATCAGGCTTCCAAGCATGAACGCGGCCTTGCCGATGCGCCCACCCCGCGCCAGATATTCCAGCGTTTCCAAACTGGCAGCGAAGCCGACACGCTGCATCGCCTCCTCGGCTTCTCTCCGTACCTCCGGCAAAGGTTTTCCTTCTGCAGCGGCGCGGGCCGCAGCAATAGCCACGAAACCCTGTGAAATGGTGGCTTGCAGACTGTCCAATACAATGATCTGATGATCTGGAAACTCACCCCGTGTCATCTCCGCTGCCTGGTTGGCTGTGCTATACCCACTACTCAGTTTGCCGGAAAGCGATACGTACAGCACACTCTGAGCTCCGGCGCGCAGGCAGGACTCGTAAGCTTGCTGATACTGTCCTAAAGACGGGGCAGTGGTGGTTGGAAGGAAATTTTCATGGCGCATGCGGCGATATAGTTCCGTCGGCTTCAGGTCAATCCCATCCTGGTATGGTTGGCCGTTAACATTAACGGTGAACGGTATGATGGAAATGGCTAACTGCTGCGCGATCTCTACGGGCACCTGGGCTACGCTATCCGTCATGATAGTAACGATGCGCTCGGAATCATGTATTGTTTTATTGGCAGGGTCTATTGTGTTCATAGTAGTCCGACAGGTTGTTTAATTGGTAAACGTTACATCCGCTGGCATACCTGGTTTGAGCTTCATTTCCGGGTTGGGCACGAGCAGCCTCACGGCGTAAACCGTGGCGCGACGACCTTCGACAGTTTGCACGTTACGTGGGGTGAATTCGGCTTGATCAGATATGTGTGCGACAGTCCCATTGAAAGTATCACCAGGAAATGAATCAACCCGAATAGACACTTCTTCATCCAGGTCAATCTCACCGTAGCGATCTTCTGGAATGTAAACTACCAAATCAACTACATCCAATTGGCCGATTGTCATGACCGTGCTCCCAGGGGAGACCGTTTCACCGGCTTCGAGATTGCGCGTCAACAGGATGCCATCGATGGGCGAAATAACCGTTGCTTTCGCAATCTGGAGATTTATTCCATTCAGCGCGGCTTGCGCCTGCGCCAAACCAGCCTCTGCCTGGGATACCAAAGTTGTTGCCTGCGCGATCCCATTTTGGGCGGCTTTCACTTGCAGTGAGTCTTCCCCGGTTAGAAGCGCATTCATCCAGTCATTTGCTGCGTCGTAGCGTGCCCTGGCGATAGCCACACGGGCGCGAACCTCCAGCACATCCTGGCTGGCTGTGCTAGTGAGCAAGCGATTATAGGTTTCCTGGGCTGCTTTCAACCCCGCCTGTGCAGCATCGAGCTGTTTTTGAGCTTGTTCGCGCAGAGCCTGGTTGTCTTGCGCCTGTTCGGCTCGCTCCAGCACTTGACGAGCGACTACAAACGAGGTTTGCGCTTCGGCGAGGCGCTCTTCGGCCATAAAAAAGTTGGCGTTACTGGCGTTGGTAAGCACATCATCGAGGTTCGCAAGTTCTGATTCGAGCGCTGCTTTTGCTTCTGCAACTTCTTTCTCTGCGGCAGAAAGTTCTTCATCCTTTTCAAAGTACCAGACGGGCAGGCTAAATTCATCCGGCAAGGAAGCATCCCACGCGCTTACCCGGTTCAGCTGGTCCTGCTGGCGGGCGGCAAGCAACACCAAGTCATACTGCGTTTGGGCGCTTTCTTGTTGGACACGGGCAGCATTCAAGGCCGCTTCAGCTACTTGTACTGCTGCGGCTGCCTGCTCTCTTTGCGCCTGCAGTAAGGCATCATCGAGAATAAAGAGCACGTCCCCGCTCTTTACCGGCTGCCCTTCCTCAACCAGCACTTCCACGACTTTTCCGCCGATTTCCGAAGCAACTGCCACTTGGCGCGCAGAAACCGTGCCTGAAGCGGTTAATGAACCATTTTCTGTTGCCTGGCCGGGTAATGAAGCACATGCGCTCAACGAGATCGCTATCAGACCAAGCACTACCAGAATGCTTGAAAGACGATTGTTCAAAGTAAATCCTCCATTAGTGAGAATATTTTTTCTCGTGGTAGACAAAATTTTCATATTTCCTCCAAATATAATTTGCATGGATTAACTGATCCGCTTTCGGAAGAGTACCACGGATAGGAGAAAGACCACAATGCTAAACAGCGCCATTGGCCAGACCCATGGCCACAGGTAATCCAGTCCGACCCCTTTTAGGATGATGCCCCGCACGATCTCTAAAAAGTAGGTGAGCGGTAATAGATAACCGGCAAAATACGCAGGCCAGGGCATACTCTGGCGTGGAAAAAGGAGACCGGAAAGAATCGCAGCGGGGAGTACGATGAACACTGCCAGGTACAGCGCTTCGATTTGCGTGTGTGAGATATTTGAAATAAGGATGCCCATCCCTAACGAACCAATCAAGAATATCCCTGATAGGATCATTAACAAGATAATAGCTCCCTTCAGAGGCATATCAAAAACGAGAACTCCAGTTGCCACGACCATAACCAAGTTGATTACCGCAACAAAGATAAATGGCAAAAGCTTCCCTAGCATGAGTTCCCATGACTTGATAGGAGTAACGATTAACTGTTCCAGTGTGCCTTGCTCACGTTCCCGGACGATTGCAAAGGCCGTCAAGAGCAACGCTTGCACCTGCAAAATGAGGCCGACCAGACCGGGAAGGAAGAAGTTCATGCGCCGCATATCAGGGTTGTACAGAAAACGCATGCGGACTTCAATTGGTAGTTTGAGATCAATTTGCAACGGACTTTTCCCCAATTGTTGAACTAAAATTTTTTGTGAGGCAGCCTGGCTGATGGTCTCGGCGGCTAATTGTGCTGTCTGCGCTTGAATTGGATCAGTGCCATCGATGAAGAAAAGAATCTGGCTTGACTCGCCTGTGCTCAATTTACGGCCTAAGTCTTCAGGGATCACCAGTCCAGCGTGGACGACACCTCTGTCCATCAATTGCATGATTTCTGCTTCACCCTCGGCTTGATAAGTCATTGTGAAGTATCCGCTGGCGATAAACTGGTCAATTAACTGCCGGCTGGCGTCTGTTTTGGATTGGTCGGAGACAGCCATGGGGATGTTCTCGATGTCATTGGCTACCGCTAGGCCTAAGAAGAGCAATAGCATTACCGGCAATATGATCACTAAACCCAACGTTCGGGGGTCACGTAGAATATGAATGAATTCCTTACGCATTATCGTCCACACACGACTCATTCTTCACCTCCTGGTTTCAGTTCAGCTCGCAGCCCGGACCGGTTCTCAGCATCCACCATGCCGACAAACACATCTTCGAGTGATGGTAGAACGCGCTCGATACGCTGAACCGTGATCGCATTCGCTTCCAGGGTTTCCCGGAGCCTGCCTTGAAGCACTCTATCCGCTACGATAACGTGTAGCAGGATGCCGTGAAAAGCCGCGTTGATCACACCAGGAATTTCCTGAAGCAGATCAATAGCCCGGCCTGGATGGTCACACTCAATTTCCAGCAGCGTTCCAGGCATTTTCTCTTTAAGAGAATCCGGGTCGTCTCGTGCGATCAAGCGTGCCCTGTACATCAGTCCTATCTCATTACAGTATTCCGCCTCATCCATATAATGAGTGGTGGCTAAGACGCTCACACCCTGGCCGGCAAGTTCGTAGATTAGATTCCAGAACTCGCGCCGCGAGATCGGGTCCACCCCGGCGGTCGGCTCATCCAGGAACAGCATAGGTGGTTCGTGAACGATGGCGCATGCGAGTGCCAGACGCTGCCGCCAGGCTCCCGAAAGATTGGCGGTCAATTCATTGCGATGGTCTTTCAGTCCGGCCATTTCGATCAACTCATTGGTTCGGCTGATGCGCGTCTTTCCTTGAAGGCGGTAGATGCGGGCGTAAAAATCAAGGTTTTCAATGGCCGTCAGATCGTTGTAAAGTGAAAACTTCTGCGACATATAGCCCAGGTTAGACTTCACCTTTTCAGGTTGGCTTGCCACATCAAAGCCCATCACTTTTGCAGTGCCTGAAGAGGGCGCTAAGATTCCACACAGCATGCGAATGGTGGTGGTTTTCCCTGCGCCATTCGGACCCAGCAAGCCGAAAATCTCCCCGTTTGGGATCGTGAAACTGACCTGGTTCACCGCGGTGAAATCGCCAAATTTTTTGGATAAATCCATAGCCTCTACGGCATTCTCTACGCTCATGTCCTGCCTCGCTGATTCTCAACCATGTAGATGAAAACATCATCCATAGTCGGTTTTGCTTTCCTGAGGATACTGACCTCAGCCCCGGTGTTTTGCAAAGTGTTTAACAGGCGAGCTTTGAGCGAATCAAGATCATTTACAGAGAGGCGCAGTCTGTCTCCGACCGGTCGCCAGCTGCGGATGCCTTCGGTCGCACCGATGACTTCCCGGATTACCTTGCGTGGACGAGCCTTCACTTCCAAAATATCAAACGGAAGCTTAGTCTCTAGTTCACTGGGGGTGCCAAAGGCGAGGACTTTCCCTTCATAGAGCATGCTGACCTGGTTACAGCGTTCCGCTTCATCCATGTAAGGTGTGCTGACCAAGACCGTCACACCATTGAGAATAACTTGAGAAAGGATGTGCCAGAGCTCACGCCGCGAAACCGGATCCACCCCAGTAGTGGGTTCATCGAGTAAAAGCACGCGAGGCTCATGGATGAGCGCACTGGCAAGAGCAAGTTTCTTGCGCATCCCTCCTGAAAGGTGTTCACTGCGCCGTTTGGTAAAGTCTCCCAGACGGGTAAAATCCAGTAGCTCATCGATCCGGCTCTTCCGGCGGTCCTTGGAAACGCCGTTGATATCCGCAAAAAAGTTCAGGTTTTCCATGACGGTCAGGTCTGGATAAAGACTGAATGCCTGGGGCATATATCCGATTAGCGGACGAGCTTTCTCTGCCTGGCGCACAACATCGAAACCTCCAACACGAGCTTGCCCCGAAGTCGGTTCCATAACTGTGGCCAGAATGCGGAGTGCAGTCGTCTTTCCTGCCCCATCCGGTCCAACCAATCCATAAAGCGTCCCCATGGGGATCGAAAGATCGATATTTTCGATTGCTGGATGGTTCTCCCGCTGGGAGGGGTATTGTTTGCTTAGCCCAGTTGCTTCAATCGCGTAACTCATTCGTAAAACACTGCCTCCACCAGTCATTAACTTCAAAATTCCAAAAAGACCAAAAAACCAAAAAAAATTAAGACTTGAGCAAAGGTATCAAAGTCTCTTTCAATGATTCACCAAGGCGGTGGCATAGGCGCGGCTCCATGTCCAGAATCAGGGTTTGGTAACGCTGAACGTGTGTCAGCATCTCTGCGCTCAAATCGGAAACACCACCGCTCTCTTTTGCCAGCATTCCCAGGGCAAAACCGCCCAACAGGAGAAGGCCGGAACGCGTCACAGTTCCTTGTCCTTCAAGAATTTGGGGTAGGAGCCCGGCTAACAAACGCCGGCTGGAGCCGCGGCTCAATCGTAAGACGACGATGCTCATTACTTCGATGCAGTACCGCAGAATGGTCGGCCCCTCAGGCGGGAGACGAGCCAGCATCTCCTCCGCTAGTTCAAGGTCGTGAAGTTCGCCGCTGCGAATCTTCTCCAACACTCGCTTATTAACCACCTCCCACTCTTCGGCAGTCGCATCATTGCTTAACTCCAACCACATACTTTGGGCGCGCTCGGTTGGCCAAAAGAACACCTCCGAGCGTCCTGGGACAGGCTTATCAGTCGCTACTCGATATGCTGAAGCTACTAATCCCTTTTCTTCCAGTAGGCGCAACATGTCATAAGCGGTAAAGGGGCTGACGCCCACCTGCTTGGCGAGCACCGAATAATGGATCGGTCCGTCCAGCTCACGGTAAAGATCCATTAGCTTGAAAATAAATGTTTCCTGCCGGTTTGTAAGTTTCATAATAATTTCCAAAAAGACCAAAAAAGTAGTCGAATTTTAGAACGATACTTCTGCCCTGTCAAGAATATCTTTAGAAATCTTGACAGAATATCTTCAGAAATCTTGAGAGAATCTTCGGTTCGATGTCATCGGTTTTTGGCTTCGGTTTACTGTTCGCTATGGAGCACTATGTTGTAGGGGTGGAATCCCATGGAATACGGAATTGCATCATTTACGCGATTCATTCATGACCACCGAATCCGCCACCCCAAAGAAGATTGATCTTGTGCAGTACATCGGCATGCTGTTCCGGAGTGATAATTGTGCGCGGCGAATTTGCACGCGAGGTATTTTGATTTTCTACAATCAGCAATTTGGTATTGACGCTTAATACCTGCGTATGCCAGGTTCGGCGTTGGACGCAATATAATTTGAAGGGTTCCAGGTCTTGCGCATAGATTTGTCCGATGGAGTCTTCACCTTCGCCAATTAAAAGAATGCAACGACCACTCAACAACACGAATAGTTCTTGGCTTTCGTCATGACGTTGAAATTCGGATAGCTGCTGCGGAGTAAGGTCAGGATCGAAATTCAGAAGCGCCGCGCTCCAATGCGCAGTATCGACCAGGGGATTAAAACCCGGCCGTTGGGATTCGTAGATTTGAAGAAGAGCAGGGGAAATTTGATTGGTCATCTTAAATTTTGTCGCTTCCTTCTTGACTTAACCTCAAAAATATCATATTATAATGACAACGTTGTCATTAGTTAATTGTATTGTATTTTACTTTCAATTCGCTGGAGATGCCAGTGGCAACTATCAAAGATGTCGCAAGACTTTCAAACGTTTCAATCAAGACGGTTTCGCGTGTGGTCAACAACGTGGCGGAAGTGTCTCCGCAAACCCGCCAGAAGGTCAAACAGGCAATTAAGGAGTTAGGGTATCAACCGAATTCCATCGCGCGCAACCTTGCCAATGGAAAAACAAATACGGTCGGAGTGATCATCCCCCATTCAGCTGGCTACATTTTTTCCCACTCATTTTTCACAGAGGTATTACGGGGTATAACAGAAGTGCTTAGTGCAAACAACGTAAATTTGCTTCTTCAGGTCGCGCAGAGAAAAACCCCATATGTAAATTTGTACCACCAACGGCAGGTGGACGGCATGATTTTGATGAGCATCCGGCTTGGCGACCCCAACTTGGAAGGATTGGCCGCTAGTGGTGTTCCCTTCATCGGTACTTGTCGTATGGCTGAAAAAGATGATTCGAGCCGTTGGGTGGACGCAGATTTTGTCGGCGGTGTAGAACAGTCGATGGACTATTTAATTTCCCTTGGGCACCACCGCATAGCGCTTCTATCGGGACCCAAGAACCTGGTTTCTGTACGCTTACGCGAACAAGGGTATCGCAAATCCTTAAAAAAACATAACCTGATGAAGGTGGAGGAATATATCCTGGAAGGAGATTTCACATCTGAATCGGGATATGCTCTGGCAGTTCATGCGATGAAATTATCGCATCCCCCTAGCGCCCTGATCTGCGGCGACGACATGATGGCGTTTGGAGCAATGCAAGCATTGAGGGAGTTAGGATATCGCGTACCGGAGGATGTTTCAGTCATCGGTTTCGATGATATCAGCCTGGCGCGCTTTTCCAGTCCGCCGTTGACTACGATCCGGCAGGACACCTACCAGAAAGGCCGAATCGCTGCCGAGAACCTGTTGTCTTTGATCCGCAACAAGGAAACGGCAATTCCATCACATTGTATGTTGGATACAACGCTCATTATTAGAAATTCCACTGCGCAGCGAAAGAAGGACGATCTACATACCCTGTAAAGGAGGTAGCTCTGAATCAACTGAGAAGAGATCACCAACTACTCAATCGAAACTATCAAACAGAAGGAGAAAAAAATGAATATAAATTTTTTGAAAATGAAAAAACGCAACTTTTTCCCGGTAATTAGCCTGCTGTTCGTATCCTCGTTCCTTCTGGCTGCTTGCGGCCCAGCGGCAACAACGGAAGCGCCTGCTCCGATTGCCACGGCGACAGAACCACCTGCTGTGGAAGAGGCAACTGCAGCCCCGACCCTGACCGAAGAACCTATTCCGCTGCCTCCCATCACGATTCTGATCAACGAATCGCCCTGGCTGGCTGGGTTTGAAGCGTTGGTCAATAAGTATGTAGAAGAGACCGGTAATCAGGTTGCTTTGAACCGCACTCCGTTCAACGGCATGTTGGAAAAATCGCGCAATGCGGTGCAAGCCTCAGAAAGCGAATTTGATATCCTGACCTTGAATGAGCAGTGGTACATGCAGTTCTATGCCGGGGGATCGGTGACGCCGATCAAGGAAATTGATCCGAACTTTGTGCTCGATCCGCAAATCATCGAATATGAATGGGCGACGCGTTGGGACTCTGAATTGGGTTACTCCTCGGAGAACGGAGAGCTATATGGGCTACCCATCAACGGAAACATCATTCTCTACTTCTACCGAAAGGACCTCTTCGAAGCAAACGGTTTAGACGTGCCTCAAACCTGGGAAATGGTGGAAGCGGCTGCCCAGAAACTCAAGACAGATGACCTTTCCGGGTTCGTTGTGCGTTCCAACCCACCTAACTGGGAATTCCAGGCATTCCTTGCCAGCTACGGCGGCAACGTGATCAAATTGGACCCGCAGACCGGTGAGTGGGAAGTGACCCTCAACAGCCCCGAAGGATTGGCAGCCCTGAACACCTGGCTCAAACTCGGTCGCGAGTACGGTCCAGCCAATTATGCAGATAACGGTCAGGCTGAAATGATAGCGCTCATGGCGAGTGGAAAGGTTGCCCAGATGGTCCTGGTTGGCGCCGCCGCTCCCGATTTTGACAATCTCGAAAAATCCATTGTAGTAGGAAACGTAGCGGCTGCACCAGTACCTGGTGCTGTGCTTGGCTCGAACGCCACCATGTCAGGCATCTGGGTGATGGGCATTCCCCACAACCTGCCAGATGAGCGCAAGCAAGCTGCGCTTGCTTTCCTGAACTGGGCAATGAGCAAAGACGCCCAATTGTTCTATGCCCAATCCGGTGCCATCCCTGTGCGCCAGGATGTTTACGAGGAAATGGCAAACGATCCCAAGCTGGGTTGGTGGATGAAGGCAATGGCTGACTCTACACCGTTTATCCATGCTCAGCCGCGCATTACGGAAACCCCTCAAATCATCGAAGTTCTGAATCGCCGTCTGAGTCAAGCGTTGATTTCTGAAATCACGCCCGAACAGGCACTTTTAGAAGGCGCGAAAGAGATTCATAAGATCTTGACTGATGCAGGGTATAAAGTCAAACCGTTGGCTGATTAAGCCTTTCCAGGGGAGGTAAATGAAGTATTTACCTCCCCTTCTAGTCCATCCGGGAAATTCCATGCGATTAACCACAAATCCTTCCAAATCGTCTTCTGTGTCCACTAAGATAGGGCGTCCAAACCGAGTGGGCGACTTTATAGACCGCACATTCCAGTATTGGACTGTCGCTCCGCTTATCATCACTCTCCTCCTGTTGGTAGCGTACCCTAGCTTTCAACTGATCCGCATGAGTGTCTCAGAGGTGGACATTGTCAAAGGGGAAACGGTTTGGGAATATGTCGGCTTGAAACATCTTGAAACAGCATTGCAGGATCCGGTCGTACCGGTGGCTTTCAAGAACACCCTCGTCTTTGTCGTCGCCGTTGTCATCATCGAGACGATCCTTGCCCTGGTCATCTCCCTCCTTGTCAGCCGAAGCCGACACTTTGTGGGACTCTATAGAACGGTCATGCTCATTCCCTTGCTGATTCCGCCCATTGCCATCGGCACCATGTGGCGGTTAATGTACGATTACAACTATGGTTTTATTAATCAGGCACTGGCTTTGATCGGAATATCAGGCCCTACCTGGACGGCGGACCCCAATTTAGCAATGCCGTCCATCATCCTGGTTGATCTCTGGCACTGGACCAGTTTTATGTTCCTCATCATACTGGCGGGATTGGAATCACTACCGCAAGAGATCAACGAAGCCGGACGCGTAGACGGCGCATCTGAATCGCAAATCCTGAGATATATCACCCTGCCCCTGCTGCGCCCAACTTTGGTTACCGCAGTGATGCTTCGAACTATTTTCGCGTTCAAGGTTTTTGATGAGATTTTCCTCTTGACCGGTGGAGGTCCGGGCACAGCTACTGAGGTCGTAAGTTTGTATATCTACGAAGTGTTCTCCGGGCAGTTCCGCCTGGGCTACGCCTCTTTCCTCGCGCTCGGGCTGGCGCTCATTATCACCTTCTTTGTCATTTTTTATCGCCGCATTGGGCGGCGCGCTCAGGGATAGCAGGAGAATCGCTATGAAGAAATTCTCACTTGGACCAATTTTTCGACACGGCTTTCTGATGGGCGTGGTAGCTTTCACGCTGGTACCGATCCTGTTCACACTCACAACCTCCTTCAAATATTTCCGTGACATCATTTCCGGGAGCTTGAACTTTGTACCCACGCTGGTTAATTACCAGCGGCTTTTCGACCCAAGCCAGAGTAACTTCCTCAGGCTTGGGTTAAACAGCCTTATCGTTGCCGCAGGTACGATGGTAATCGTGCTGGTTATCGCCAGTCTAGCGGCATATAGTCTCAGCCGGTTTCGCTGGCGCCCTTTGTGGAGCGGTTTGCTGTTGGGAACAATTTTATTCATTCATATGCTTCCGCCAGTCACATTCTTGGGGCCATTCTATTTGATCGCCCGCTCACTCAATATCTACGACACCGTCCTGGCGGTTATCATGGGACACATCATTTTGAACCTGCCCACAGCCACCTGGATTTTGCTGGACTTCTTCGCGGAGATTCCAAAGGAGCTGGAAGAAGCCGCTATGGTGGATGGAGCAACCCGTTTTCAATCGCTGACCCGGGTGCTGCTCCCAATGATCCAGCCGGGCATTGCCGCTGCAGGTGCGCTGGCGTTTATTTTCTCGTGGCGCGACTTCCTTTTTTCCCTCTCGCTGACTAGCACCCCGCGCGGCATGACCATTCCCGTCGGTATCTCCAGTTTTGTCCAGGAATACAGCATCCGTTACGGCGAAATGGCGGCTGGAGCATTTTTCGCCATGATTCCTGCCTTGTTGGTGGTCGCCTTCGCTCAACGTTTCATTATCAAAGGCCTGACCCTGGGCGCCTTGAAAGGATAAGGACTGTAATGACTGCAGAACCACCTCCTTCCACCTCTGAAGAATCGGTATGGTCTTACCGTGGTTACCACCTGCGCCCATCCGAATTTACGACGGCAATGGTGCATTATTACCGTGCTGAAATTCAACGTTCCAACACATGGCGCATGAGATTAGACAACACGACAAACTGGGCGATCATCACCGCCAGCGCGGGGATCTCTTTTGTCCTGTCCTCACCTGCCAACCACCACAGTATTCTGCTTCAGATCACTATATTGATCGCCGTTTTTCTGTGGATTGAATCGAGGCGCTACCGCTATTATGAATTGTGGGCGTATCGCGCCCGCTTGATGGAAACCGACTTTTTTGCCAACATGCTTGTACCCCCGTTTGCACCTCACTCCGAATGGGCGGAAAATCTTGCGCAGACGCTGCTCGTGCCTGAATTTCCCATTAGTATGTGGGAAGCCTTCGGACGCCGCTTCCGCCGTAACTATGTTTGGATCTTTCTTACTTTAGGTGTCGTGTGGTTGCTTAAAATTTATTTGCACCCCGTCCCCGCGCAGGACTGGGCGGAGTTTGTGGCACGCTCCGCGATCGGTTTCATCCCCGGTTCAACCATTCTTATTTTGGGTCTGCTGTTCAATGGGACGCTGATTTTGGTAGGTATCCTGACTGCGGGTTTAACTCAGTCCAGCGGCGAGGTGTTGCCGAAGTTTGACGGCATACCCGTATTCAATTCACTCTGGCGTGCTATGGGCACGCGCCAAGAGGAAGAGGAAACGACCCCACGCAGAAAGGTTGAACAAACTTTCCGCCGCCGTCGCCGCATTTTGGCAATGATCACCACTCAGGAACCAAAAGCCGTCTCCGATAAAATTATCAAGGAGATGAAGCGCAGCGGCACTCTGTTACCCGGAGAAGGAATCTACTCGCATCAGGACCGCGCGGTCTTGCTGGTAGCACTTGCGGAAACGGAAGTGGCACACCTGAAATTTATCGTCCGCTCGCAAGACCCGCAAGCGTTTGTAGTGGTCTTACCCGCCCAGGAAGTGTTAGGTGGCGGTTTTCAACCCCTAAAAAAGGAGGAATAATCATGAGCCAATCGCTTACCCTGCAAGGCGCAGAGCCATTCTTATTTCCCGGCAACCGCACGGGAGTATTGTTGATCCATGGCTTCACCGGTTCCCCCGCCGCCATGCGCGGGTTGGGTAAATACCTGAACGAAACACTGGGATATTCCACATTAGGGGTTCGGCTTTCGGGGCACGGAACATCTGTGGATGATTTGCGCCGTCCTACCTGGCGTGACTGGGTCGCGTCTGTAGAGGACGGCTTGAATTTATTACAAGGCTTGAGCGACCACATTTATGTGGTGGGGCTCTCAATGGGCGGAGTCCTCACCCTGGTCGCAGCCAACCAATATCAGGTCCGGGGAGCGGTGGCATTATCTACGCCCTATGAGTTGACCACGGATTGGCGCGTTCGCTTAATGCGTCCGATCAGCCTGTTTGTTCCGAAAATCAAAAAGCCGGAAGCGGTAGGCAATGCCGCCGAGACCTCGTACCGTTATTTTGTCACGCATGCAGTCGCCGAGGCGGCTGATTTGGCGAAATTCATGCGGGCTGGACTGGCAAAGATCAATGTGCCTGTCCTGCTCATTCAATCTCGCAGCGATAAGGTAATCGAACCCAATGCGTTGGATATGCTGAGTAAACAATTGGTCACACCGCAAAAGGAAACGCTCTGGTTGGAAAAAAGCGGCCATGTCATCACAATGGATGTGGAGCGCGATATCGTGTACGAACGCGTCGCACGGTTTATTCAGCAATTGGAAAATTAATCGGATCTTTTTTCCTGGGAAAGGAGCTGCCATGACATCAACTGCTTCAACCACCGAAGCCGCGCCTGTTAAAAGGCGTTGGCGGAACGTCTGCTTATTGGCCTTCGCCGGCATTGTGGACGCCGGTGAAGATCAGGCTATGTCATCGATGTTTCCGGCCATCCGTACCTCGTTGAACATGACCACTGCACATCTCGGTACGATCACCAGCCTGGGCAAGGTGGTGGAGATGATCTTTGGTCCCATCTGGGGAGTGTTGGCAGACCGTTTCAGCCGCAAGCGGATTCTGACCATCGGCACGGGGCTATGGGGTTTGTGGACGCTCTTGATTGGATTCTCTGCCAGTTATGAAATGCTGCTTGCCATGCGCATGGTCGCCGCCGTCGGGTTAGTTGCGCTGGGTGCGCCGATGAACTCATTGCTCACCGATTTATTTCCGCAAAAGGAGCGCGGCAAGGTCTTCGGCATTCTAAGGATGATCTCCTCATTGGCGGTTATCCTCAGCATCCTGTTTTTCGGGCGGCTGGCGGAGATTCCCGAAACCGGCTGGCGTATCGGCTTTATCACGTTTGGCGCATTAAGCATGATGAGCGGATTACTCTTTGCGATCTTCCTCACAGAACCACCTCGCGGTGCGGCGGAAAGTACACTCGGCGGCATGGCGGAATTATCCGACAAACGCTTTAGTTTCAGCTGGAAAAATCTGGCAGGGATTTTCCGCGTTCCGACCAATGTATTACTCATCCTGGAAAAAATTTTCGGCGTACCAGTGCAGATAACCGTCTTGACATTTACTGTCACCTGGCTGGTGGATGAACGAAATTTCCGCCCAGGTCAAGCAACCACAATTTTGAGTGCCATTGTCATTGGTTCAGCCTTGAGCACATTGATTGGCGGACTGCTCGGAGACTGGGCGGAGCGCAGATTTTCTCGATACGGTCGGTTGTTCGTAGTGCAAGGCTCACGCGCCCTAATGGCTTTGATGGGGTACTTGTTTTTTCAGCAAGCGGCGGGAGGCGTGGGAACCTTTCTAGCCTTTGCCCTGTTATTCGGCTTGTTTCTAGACATGGCTTTTTCAGGCGCCATCGCTCCCATGATTGCTGCTGTTAACCTGCCTGAACAGCGCAGCACCGCCTTCGCGATAAATCGTCTGGCGAACGGTTTGATTCAGGCTTTGGTTGCCGCGCTAGTGGGTATTGCCAGCCAGCAGATTTCTCTCACCAACCTGTTTCTTTGGGCAGTAACTGTTTCACTCGTCCTGAGCGCCTTTTTCTGGTTTGTTTTCTACCCGTATTATCACCGCGACCGAGCCGCACTAGAAAATCAGTTGGCAGCCCGTAGGCTTGAACTTGGTAATTCATCGTGATTAAGGTCCAGCCCGCAGTCAATTTCAAGGCGGATTATGGCAATGGTTGCTGTACAGGTATTTTTGACCTAATGGTGCTCCTCTGGCTGAACTTTAGGGTCGTGTCTAATGAATAAAATGACCGCTTCCTTTTCACAGTCTGTTTTTCATTTGATGGCCAAACCGCGTGGCGCGATTTGCAATCTCGATTGCGACTACTGTTTTTATCTAAGCAAAGAGGGATTGTACCCGGGTGCATCCTTCCGCATGTCTGATGAAACACTGGAGAGTTACACCAGTCAGTATATCCAGAGCCAACGCATGCCCGAAGTGAACTTCGCTTGGCAGGGTGGCGAACCTACCTTGATGGGGTTGGACTTTTTCCGCAAGGCGGTGGCGTACCAGAAGAAATTCGCGCGCCCTGGCATGAGAGTCGAAAACGCCTTGCAAACCAACGGCACACTGCTGGACGATGCGTGGTGCCGGTTCTTCGCTGAGAATCGGTTCCTGATTGGGATCAGCCTCGACGGTCCGCGTGAAGCGCATGATTCTTATCGCCGCGACAAAGGCGGCAACCCAACCTTTGATCGCGTCCTGACTTCTATAGAACTGCTTAAAAAGCATAAAGTGGATTTCAACATCCTGAGCTGCGTTAGTACTGCGAATGTTGATCAACCTCTGGAGGTGTACAAGTTCCTGCGCGACGAGATCGGCGCACAGTTCATACAATTTATACCCATCGTCGAGCGCGAAAACGTGACGAAGTTTACACCGAGCTCCATCACTGGAGAACAATACGGCAATTTTCTCATCACCATTTTCGATGAATGGGTGCGCCGCGACGTAGGCAGGATCTTTGTGCAGATGTTTGATACCGCTCTCGGACATTGGCTGGGTGCTCCCGGCGGCCTGTGCGTTTTCCAAGAAACCTGCGGGTTGGCACTGGCAATGGAACATAACGGCGACCTGTATTCCTGCGACCACTTCGTCGAGCCGCGTTATCGCCTGGGTAACATCCACGCAACGCCCATGACCGAACTGGTCGGGAGCCGGCAGCAGCGCAACTTCGGACTGGATAAAAAAACCTCTCTACCGGGCTATTGCAGGAGTTGTCCCGTCCTATTTGCCTGCAACGGCGGCTGTCCCAAAGACCGTACTGATGTCACTCCCGAAGGGGAAGCGGGGCTCAACCATTTGTGCAAGGGTTTCAGAGCCTTCTTCACCCACGTGGATACACCAATGCGCCAAATGGCAGATTTGCTCCTTCAACGCCGCCCGGCAGCAGAAATTATTGATACTCACTTTTAAAAAGGATGACCAATGAATACCATCTTTATCGTCATAGACACTTTGCGCCGCGACCATTTGGGCTGTTACGGCAATGATTGGATCAAAACTCCTAACATCGACGCGCTGGCAGAAAAAAGTGTCGTCTTCGAAAATGCATACCTCGGCTCATACCCATGCATGCCCGCCCGCCGCGATATGTGGACAGGCCGCTTCGAGTTCCCCTGGCGCGGCTGGGGACCACTCGAACCCTCCGACCCCGACATTGCCAGGATTGTGACACAAAACGGGCATACCAGCATGGTCATCAGCGATCATTATCACATGTGGGAGCGCGGCTCTGGTAATTACTTCTTCAACTTCTCCGGCGCGGAGTTTATTCGTGGGCAGGAAAATGATCTGTGGATTACTGACCCCGACATCCCCGTCGAATATCCCGGCGACCCGGAGCGCATGGCACGTCACGCTTTGCGCCCCGGCTCCTTTGCCCGTTATAAGCGTAATACCGCCCACTTCCGCGTGGAAGAAGACTATTTTGCCCCTCAGGTCTTCAAAAAAGCTTCTGAATGGGTGGAGCGCAACCGCAACCAAAAAGATTTCTTCCTTCTGTTAGAAGTTTTCGACCCGCACGAACCCTTTGACCCTCCATTCCCTTATAGCGAGATATATAACCCCGCCTACAAAGGACAGCGCTTCATTTGGCCCACTTACGGCAATTCGAATCTCTACAGTGAAGAAGAACTCAAGGAAATTCGTGCCTTGTATGCAGGCGAAGTTACGATGGTTGACCGCTGGCTCGGACATCTGCTGGACAGTCTCGAGCACCTTGGTTTGATGGACGATACCATGATAATCCTCGTTACCGATCACGGTCATCTTTTCGGAGAACACGGCATGATCGGCAAACCCTGGAGCGATCTGGGTGACTCGAACATGTACCAGGAACTCGCCCATATCCCGCTCATCATTTACCATCCCTGGGGTCACGCGGGACGCCGTGTACAGCACCTGGTACAACCAGTGGACTTGTTCGCCACCGTTCTGGATGGATTCAACATCCCACTTCCAGGTGGGACGCATGGGCAGAGTCTGCTTCCTTACGTTCTCCATGTCGAAGAAAGCGCGCCCATCCACGAGACGGCGGTCTATGGGCGGTACGGCGAAGCCATGAATATAACTGACGGCGAATGGACTCTCTATTTGTGGCCCCCAAGCAGTAAGAATGAACCACTTTACTGGTACTCCAGCCTGCCTCCCCAGTTTGGTGATGTTAGCGTCAGCGATGATTTCGATGGCAAGCGCTACACTTCCCGTGTCACACGTGGATCGATGTCCAGCGTCCTTTACAACATCAAAGACGACCCGCAGCAGCTGCACGACCTTTACGCTGAGCGCCCGGAAGTTGTCGAACGGCTGAAAGCCAGCCTGTGCGATTTTTTGACCTCCATCAACGCCCCGCGCGAACAATTTACCAGGCTGGGATTATAAAAATACCTGCGCAAAGCCCGCCTCTTTTGCTAATGCCTGAATCGAGAACCAGATCAAATCTGGTTGGCTTCGGTTACCTGTGCGGCGGTGAGGGGGTTGATGATGGTAGTTCTTCCTATTTCCAGACCGGGTATGGGGTACTTGGGATACTCGGCTCGAGGAGAGGAAGCGTTAAACAGAAAGAATAGATACCCAAGTATGAAGCTTGCTGTGGTCTGGTTTCCTTTCTAATTGTTTTGCCTCTCTTATTGAACATTCAGCTTGTAGAGAAGAGAATTTATACTGGAAAGGGCTCTTATTTGATCGCTCTCAAATATTTCTTCGTTCTGAAGACGCAATAAAATACCTGACTCTGCGCTGCATGCCAATCGAAGTGTCGAGGGAGGTGAACAACAATCAGACGTGTGCGTAAGTTGCGCTCGAAAGCGGTTGCCACGAGGTTTGTGAGCAACTTATCCCCCTGGATTATGGAACTTTGAAAGTGTCAGACAAGCGCACGAGTTGTATCAAGCAATTCCTGGCTTTCCTGCAGCCAGGTCATTGGGTTGGTGGCACGCTTGATATAGCGGATCACGCCCTCGCGATCCACCACCACCGAAGCAGTGCGTTGGATGACGAGCATTGCTTTCTCCAATCCAAACACCTTGTAAACATCCCGCTCCGGGTCAGCCAGCACAGGAAAGGGTGTATGCAGGCTTTCAGAATACCTGAGCGCACGATCTGGTGTGTCTCCTAGAATGACGAGCACCTCCGCACCGGCAGCTTGAAAATCCTTGTATAGTCGCCCTAACTGGGCAACATGCACGCGGCACTGCATTCAGTTAAATTCACGCACGAAGAATAAGACAATGTGCGACTTACCCTTGTAATCCGACAGCCTGATTTTCTGCCCGTCATACGCCAGCAATTCGAAATCAGGCGCTGGAAAACCGGTATCAATTTCGGTGTTCATTTTACCTCCATGAACAATATGGAATTCTGAGCTGGATCAGTTACCTGGATGCCCTCTTCTGTCTGGGTGTAGGGCAGTTCGATTTCTTCGATGCGCGCCATGAGTTGATCCCACGACGTATGGTCTGCCAGTATGAATGAGATGGTCTTCAGCCCCAGCGCATCGGGTGGCGGAGGCGGTGCCCCTTCACCTTGCCAGGTGTTGAATCCGATGTGATGGTGATAGCCGCCCGCCGAGACCATGCCCATCCGAAAGCTACGTCCCATGCCCATGTCGTCGAAACCGAGCAGATCATGGTAAAAGTGGCGCGTTTCTTCCAGGTTTGCGACATAGAGGTGGAAATGCCCCATGCGCGTCTCGGATGGGACTGGTTCATCCAAACGATCCTCTTCGCTCAAATATGAGAAGAGCATTTTGAGGTCCATGGGTTCACGGCCATCACTCCATCTGCCGTCTGCATGACGGGCGTATAACTCCCCATTAGCCGTAACCATGAATAATCCATCTTCTGGTGATTCACAGTAGAGCTCGATGTTGTTACCTTCTGGATCATCCAGGTAGGTAGTTTTAGTCATGATGTGGTCGGTGGGGTAGTTAGTCCAGTGCTGTGCAGAGAGACGGGAAATGGCTCGTGCCAGCTGCCGCCGATCAGGGAAGAGAATGGCGAAGTGGTAGATGCCGGTAACGCCGCGATAGCGTTTCCCATCTGGGATTTGGGTCAAGCGTACAAGATCATCGCCGCCGGCGCCTAAACCGGCACTATTCTCATTCTTCCAGTGCAGGCGTAAGCCCAGTACTCGCTGGTAAAAGTCCAATTGATTCTCAAGATTGGTAACTTTGAGATGGACAAAGCCCGGTCGAGTCTGCGGGTCAATGCGATGTGAGGAAATAGCGATGGGTTGAGGAAGGGTTATGGCGTTCATTTCTCTCCTGTTGCGACATCCGAAAAGACATTCTCAGGACGTAGATTCAATCCAGTGACGAAATTGTAGGAATCCAGGATCAGCCCGAACACCACATCTAACTCATCCTCATCCTGTGGGGTGTAGAGCATGACCATGCCTTCTATGTCTAAATATTTTGCCAATGGATGCGGCTCTGCCCAGCCTTTTTCCACTGCTTCATTGGCGCGTTCGGGGGGCAGTGCGACGTGCAAGCTGCCATCCGGATGGATGTGGGCGAACTCACGCCCTCGAGCGATCACTTCGGGGTGGGCCAACGGCAAGTCATCGCGCAGCCAGAGAGCTCGAGCTCCGCGAACGGAAATCATTGTGGGGCGGTTGGACACATTGGGGAGTGAATACGCCCGCAAGAATAATTCTGCGTTCACTTCTGGCACTGGTTTTACTCCAATTTGTGAATGCGGCATGTTCTTGTTTGTGGCCGGACGCGGTCGCGAACGGGTTGGTAAGTGATTAAGTTCAAGTTCCATAATTATTGATCCTTTTTAACAGTTAAATTATCGACGGTGAATCAGATTTCATTTTTTCAAGCTCTTCTAGAAAAATATCCAATGTATATTTCATGCCCCTTGTCGTGGAACTTGTTGAAAACGTTCCATGAAATTCAAATTCTTTTCCGGGTTGGCGGGACAATTCTGTAGCTTCGTGTACCAGAGTGAAGTGCTATTTTTCAATACTTCAACGATACACACTCTGATTGACATGTGCCCGCGAGCCGACAAAATCGGAATATGCAGTGAGATTTATTTGCTACAAGTTTGTTCCTCGTACTTTCGTTTGATGGGTCAAGGTTGACTCCTGGAAAATAAGCTTGCGCTGTTCGGACAGGATCGAAATACAGACTGCCTAGTGATTGTGTAAATGACCGTGATGATTCTCTGGCAGGTATCGATGCGGGTCATTCTCGAAAGATTTCTGACAACCGGACGAGCAGAAGTAATAGGTCTCACCTGCATGTTCGCTCTTGAATTGGGCGGTTTGGGTCTCAACTTCCATTTTGCAGACAGGATCAATAGCAATACTCATTAGATTCTCCTTTTTAAGGTGTTTTTTTTTCTGAACCGGGATTACATTCACCGGTTATTGGATTACCTTAAGAGCCGAAAGCGTTTCATCGAGATCTACCAGTGTGAGCGGTTTTTCCGTTGGCTGATTCTCGGGGTTCATATCAAATACAGGGTAATCTGGTTTTGGTGATGGCATAAGAATCTGGTTTCTCCTTACAAGATGGTCAATTCTCTCTCACTTTTAGTCACACTAAGGCGTTAGCGAGTGTTACGCTTATCAATTGAAGTCCCGGAAGTGGAACTAGTGCATCGTAACCAACACACTGGCAAAGCGCTTAGGCAGCGTCACTGCTCCAGGAAGGAGAAGTAACTCACCGCCTGTGCTCATCCGCGCGGAATAGCTAACTTTCTCAGCTCGCATCTTGTCGGGCCTTAAGAGCATCGCAGCACCTAAAATTTCTAACAAGTCAAATACCCTACCGAAGAAAAATGGTACTGGGACAGTCATCTGCTTCGAGTTCCCGCTAATACTTTCCGTGATCTTCTTTTGCGAGTAGGTGAGGGGATTGGCTGAGCTATTCACGAGAAAGAAAGTGCCCGTTGCCAAGATCAGGATAAATAGGTCCGAAATGAGGTACTGTAAAAAGATGTTAATTAACATAAACTCTCTCTTTCGGTACAGGAGTGATGAGAAGGAATGGCAGCGATTTGATCTGATACTGCCTTTCACTAAAGTTGGTATCCATTTTCCTCCTCCGGATACCATCGCTGCACCCAGGCAGCCATGGAAGACAACACATTCGATAGGTCCTTGCCCTTTTCAGAAAGCTCATATTCCACATGGCGCGGGCCGTCGGAAATGGGATTGCGAATAATAATACCTGCGTGTTCTAACGTCTTGAGTCGTTGAGTAAGCGTTGCAGGGTTAACGCCACCTAAGATCTCCTGCAGTTCACAAAACCGCTTTTGTTCTTGCAAGTTGTAAATCATTTCCAGGGTCCACTTCCTGCCGAGGACTGTTGCGGCTTTTGTAATCGGGCAGTTTCGATCTACCATTTGTTAGCTCCTTACTATAAAAAACAGAATATTCTGTGAAAGTTGATATGTCACTTTCGTTGACACATAACAGTCATACTATATTTTTTATAGTAATGTAAGTTTACCTAAATAGTCCTATTAAGTCAAGGATATTGTGGAATTGATATTGTGAAATTGGTTTTGTGAAATTGATATCGTGATATTGCGAAATTGTCACACTATGGAAACGGGCCGGGTTGACGCCGTCTATGACGTATAGAACGATTGTATGGAATTTTGGGGCTTTACATCTGTCGTCCTTTTCTGAAGAAAAATGCTTGCCGCACACAACAATTTTTTAGCACACTCCCGCGATATCTACCCGGAAGGGAAACATGCTGTGCATTACTAGACCGTACCGACCGTCTAAGAATCAGCAAAATTACTGCATACGAGATTTTACGCCTGCTCGAAGAAAATGGGCTTGTATGGTTTATGTAACAACGAACTCAGGTCCCCACGAATCACGTCGTCCAACCGTCTTCTTACACGCGATAGAAGCAGCCAATCGTTTAATGATTAATTGGGCTGGCAATCTCTCTGATTGGGAAGCCGCCAATGAGTATATCTTGCCACAGTTGCGAGACTGGCATGCAGTGAGATGCGAAGATTCACGTTAAGATCAATAATTTCAAATTGGTTTCCCGATTGTCCCCAG
>JBCFBD010000107.1:0-5718 GCA_038562455.1 Anaerolineaceae bacterium
CTAGAAAACCGGCTGGATCACCACTTCAGTGATTCAGCACTGCTTGAACAGGCGTTGACCCATCGCAGCCATGGTGCGCGCCACAACGAGCGCCTGGAATTCCTCGGGGATTCCGTGCTCAACTTCGTCGTCGCGGCGATGCTGTTCGAGCGTTACGCGAAAATCGACGAGGGCGACCTGTCGCGCCTGCGCGCCAACCTGGTCATCTGATGGGCTCTGGCTGGCATATGAAACACTTTCGAACGGAAAACTCGTCATCCTGCTACAGTCAACAATCGATACCTCCAAACCCCCGATAAACCTGACAGACGATTTCTCAAACAGCTTTGACCCGGCTTGGTCGCCAGGTGGGCGAGAGATCGCCTTCGTGACCGATAGAAATGGTAAATTAGAAATTTGGAAGGCCGACCTAAACGCGGTGAAAAACCGCCTGTCACCGCTGTTAAGCTCAACCGAAGCGAATTTTTCCTCCCCGGCGTGGTCGATGGATGGTCGATCGCTCGCATGGAATAAGATCACAGACCAAACCGTAGTCGAAAAACAAGACTATGCTGAAGATGAGGCGGAGACGCTATTCGCCGGTTCTGGTATAAAACCGACCTGGGTGAGCAACGATTTGGGCATTGCAGCGCTTTTACGGACACCCAACGGCTATGATTTGGTGACCTATCATCACGACCCAACGCGCCTGCTCTTCCCGCCGCTGTACCTGCCTGGCAACGTCACTTCTGTAACCTGGCAATCCGAGCCATTCGTGGCAAACGTGACCGCATTTCTCGAAAGTATCAACGATGAAAGCACTGTCGAGACTGACAATGACGAAGCAGCCATCCCCCAACCGACAAATGGATTAGCTTCTCGGGTGCATCTCGACAACCTAAAAGCCCCTGAAGCGTATCTTGCCGATAGTGTTGCGACCAATTACATCATCATGCGTGAAGCACTTGATGCTGAACTTGGCTGGGATTTTCTCGGCATACTGCAGAATGCTTTCGTGTCACTGCCTGCCGACAACCAGGTGAATATTCAAGGCAAATGGCTTTACACCGGCAGGGCTATCTCGGTCAACGTCGATCCATTTACCGCCGGTTGGATGCAGGTCAGCCGTGAGGACTATACCGGGCGTACGTTTTGGCGCGTTTGGTTGAAATGCATGGCGCAGGATGGCACTTGCGGTGCTCCACTCAAAGAGCCGGTGTGGGATTTCTATACGCGCAGCAACGGTGACCTGGCGGGTTATGAAAATGGGGGTGACACAGGTGCAATGCCTGAGGGTTACTGGTTCGACTTTACTGCGTTTGCGTTAAACTACGGATGGGAAAGGATTCCTGCTGACTCGAACTGGAGAAATTATTTCCCCGCGACAAATATCAGCATTTTTGCGCTCAAAGATGGATTGACCTGGCGTCAGGCGATGCTACTATTGTATACATCCGAAGAATTGGCAGGCATATTACAATGAAACGCAAATGGGGACGGCAATCGCTTAAGAACTGGGCGATACTGCTCTGCTTCTTATCAGTCTTCACGATCCGGGCACCTGCAAATGCAGATTCTCCGAAAGACCTCATTAACGACTCGACAAACACATCTTCCACACCTTTTTCATCCTCAGATGAAAACCAGGGCAATGGACAGCCGCCAACTTATGTGCAGCGCTATGATACCCCGCTTGCGCTCACGCCCCAGGATCATTTTATGCTCGCTCAACCCATCCTCTACGACAACCTGTTCTGGACGAGTGCAGATTACCGTTACGGCTACTACGTAAAAGATCAGGGCACGCTTCACAGGGGGTTGGATCTACCAGCCATCGAAGGCACCCCTATACTGGCTTCTGGAGATGGGGAAGTCGTTTTTGCTGGTTATGGGTTGGTTTACGGCGCAGGGGCGAAGAATGACCCTTATGGAATCGTCGTTAAAATCAGGCATACGCTCAAACATAACGGCAGTGTTGTTTATTCAGTTTACTGCCACATGGAAAAAAACTTGGTCGAGGTTGGCGATTGGGTCATAACTGGTCAAATGATCGGTACAGTCGGCATGACCGGCATGACCAGCGGTCCACACCTGCATTACGAGGTGCGCATCTTTGATGAGTTGGGGCAGCGTAACCAAAACCCCGAATTATGGCTGAGCCCTGCCGTAGACCATGGCGCCATCACCGGAAGAATCGAGAATCGTTATGGCTACTTGCTGAATGGCTGGAAGTTCATCCTTTCTTCGCTTGAAATGGAACGCTACTGGGTGGTCCAGACTTATGACCATGAGATCATCGAATACAAGGAAACAGATCCGTACTTCCAGGAAAATTATGTTCTAACTGACCTGCCTGCAGGCATGTACCAGTTTTCCATGTGGTACAACGGAGTGTTTTATTCCTCCACCATCGAGATTCGCCCAGGCGTGGTCAATTATGTTAATTTTAACGGTCTGAGGGGATTTGAAAAATCACTCCCACCTGGTAGTATCAACACTGATTTTCTTAATTGAACAATTTCGTTCCTGAAATCTATCTTTGTCAAATCTATCCTGTCAAATCTATCCTGTTAAATCTATCCTGTTAAATCTATCCTGTTAAATCTACACTGTTAAATCTATCCTTGACAATCCTCCCATGATGCCTGACAATAAGTCGGGTATGCAAGTTTCCTGGAGGAATGAAATAGATGACTAGAATAAGAATTTCGATAACCATCACGGTTGCATTAATGCTTGCATTATTGCTGACCGCGTGTGGGGCAAAACCCACTGTCGATCCTAACCTTAAGATGACCGAGATCGCGGGGACAGTGCAGGCACAGCTTACTCAATCTGCTGCACTCCAGCCTACCGCAACCATGACCTCACCCCCGCCCACTGCCACGGCAACGATCACGCCAGCGGCGCCCACTAACACCCCACAGGGTACGGCTGCCACTGCAACCAAAATCGTTTTACCGACCCAGCCCGCCAGCTCCACAGATAATGCGAAATTCATCGCGGATGTGACCATTCCGGATGGGACATCTCTGCAAGCGGGAGAACAATTCATCAAGACATGGCGGCTTCAAAACACAGGTAAAACCACCTGGACCACCGATTATGCCATACAATACCTGGAAGGAAATCTCGAAGGTCGAAATAGCGTATTAACCTTCAACCTCGTTCAGGCTGTACCGCCGGGTGAATTCGTTGACGTGAGTGTGCCCTTCACTGCCCCCGCCAAAGCCGGTGCCTACAGCAGCTTTTGGAAGATGCTCAGCGCGAGCGGGTATTATTTTGGCGAAGTGGTCAACATCAGCATTTTAGTAGGAGTTCCAACCGCCACGGTTGCAGCGCCGACCGCCACAGTCACCGCTACCCCCTGATCTGCTACTGAGGTAGAAGGGCTTAGCTCAAAGCATAGTGTGAACAACGATCCGCAAGACCTGAAGTTACAGATAAAAGCCAGGGCAGCCAGCCTTGGCTTTCTGTTATGCGGTGTCACTACTGCACAGCCGCCTGCAGAGTATTTGCGTTTTACAAATTGGCTCGCCAAAGGCTGCCATGCAGACATGGCATATCTGGAAACGGAGTACCACAGGTCAGCGCGCAACAATCCCGCCCGTATTTTTCCGCCAGTTCGTTCGATCATCGTGCTTGGTTTGCCCTACCGCTTGACCTCCCGACAAGAGATGGACCAATATGGGGCAGGTGTGATCTGCGGATACGCGGTTGGAGAAGACTATCACCAGCGTATCCCACGGATACTCGAACCGCTTGTTGGATTTATACAAGAATCAAGCTCCAATACTACCCGCCCACGCGTCTTCACCGATAGTGGTCCGATATTGGAACGCGAGCTGGCGTCCCGCGCCGGTCTCGGCTGGATCGGTAGAAACACCTGCTTGATCTCCCCATTACATGGATCAGCCTTTCTGCTGGCAGAGATCTTCACTGACTTGCCGCTGGAGCCGGACGCCCCGGAACAACGAGACCTGTGCGGTAACTGCAACCATTGCCTGCAAGCCTGCCCTACCGGGTGCATCCAGCCAAACCGCATGATAGACGCGAACAGGTGCATCAGTTACCATACCATCGAAAACAAAGGGGATATCCCGGTTGAGATAGCAAACAGTTTCACCAACCAGGTCTTCGGTTGTGATATTTGCCAGGTCGTATGCCCATGGAATCACATGTCACCTGCCGTTGCGCCATATCGGGGACCAGAAAATATGATTCATAAAGACGAAATCACGAATCTCTTGGATATTAGTCAAGGAGATTTCGATTTACGTTATGGCAATACCCCTGTCTCGCGAGCAAAGAAAGATGGGTTTGTGCGGAATTTACGCATCGTTAGTGAGAAATTACGCTCAGAATAAATCGATAGAAAGTCTTTGCACAGCATTGTTTATCAGGATCGAAAAAATCCCTCCAGTCGCACTGGAGGGATTAATGTTTAATTCCTTAAGAACCGGTTAAGGCGTCTTGGTTGGCTGCGGAGTGATTAACTGACCAGAAAGCGTACTGGTTGGTGCCTTGGTCGGTGTGGGAGTGACCAGGTTGATGCGGATCTTGATCACCTGTCCGACATAGATCAGGTTTTCGTCTTCGATGTCGTTAATTTGCATGATGTCTTCAACCGTGCTGTTGAAACGCGTTGCCAGGTCAGCGAGGGTTTCACCAGAAAGAATAGTGTAAGTGATTTCGTAACCTCTGGGCAACCCTGTGGGCAAAGGGGTGGCGGTCGGCAATTGCTGCCCGGGTGCTGGGATTAAAATCTGCATTCCAGGTTGGATCGGGCAGGTACCCAATGGGAAATTATTAATGGCCAGCAATACCAACAAGTCCACTTCAAATGCAGAAGCAAGTGACCAGCAGTCATCCCCATCTTGCACAGTGTAATATTGCGGACCCGACGGAGTGGGAGTGGTTGTTTCGGTAGGTGTAGCAGATGGCGTGAAGGTCTGCGTCGGTGTGGGGCTGGGTACCGTCGCCGTGGGCGTAAAGGTCGCCGTTAAGGTAGGGGTCCTCGTCGAAAAAATCGAGGCGAAGAGGTTGCCTGATCCTGTCGCCACACTGAGGATCAGTAAGACCCCGACTAGCACTAGTACGCCAGCCAATCCACCGATGATGTAAGGCATATAACGCTGCCTTTTCGCGAATTTGTTGATCACATCTTGAGGATTTTCTTTGGTATTCATAATAATCCTAATGCAGGAAGGTGTCCTTTTCTTTCTATTTATAGAATCTGGTATTCTTTTCTACCGATTTTTTTCATAATACCACAAATTACCCTCATCATTTGTGGGAAAAATCGGAACATGGTCGTGCATGATATAATTATTATCACGATTCAGCTACTTTTTTTTTCGCGGAGACGAGAATGGATATTACCAGCACCCAACATAAACATTGTAACGTTGTAAAAGTGACCGGCAGAGTCGACAGCGCCACATCCCCGCAACTGGCTGAGGCGATCGCTCACATCAACGACGATGGCAAATACAAGATCGTGATCGACTTTTCTGACCTTGATTTTATTTCCAGCGCTGGGTTACGTGTGCTGATCGCGGCTCTTAAAAATTGCCGGCGTTATAACCGCGGTGATCTTGTTCTGGCAAATATGCCAGAAAACATTTATTCTGTTTTTGACCTGGCCGGGTTTACATCCATCTTTAAGATCTATGATGATGTAGTAACCGCAGTGGGGTCGTTCTAAATACTTTTTAATGACATCCAAAATCTTTCCCG
>JBCFBD010000005.1:0-71758 GCA_038562455.1 Anaerolineaceae bacterium
TGCCATCCGGGAATACAACGTGAAGGCGATCCTGGTGGGCAACACGGTCAACCCCTCGCTTGCCAGGCGCGTCGCTGATGATACTGGCACGCAGCTTGTCGAGTTTTACACCGGATCGCTATCCGCACCCGGTGGACCAGCCAGCACCTATATCGATTATATGCACTACAACGTCAACGCGATCGTCATCGCGTTGGATTGAGAGAACATGATGAATCTATCCCCCCAAATCACACCCATCAGCAGCCCACAGCAGCGCCACCCGGAACACCTCCCCGGCACATCGATCCTGCGCGTGCGTGGTCTATCGGTGGGCTACGAGAGCGGCCGCGCACTGGACAATATTTCGTTTGAATTGATCACCGGAGAGCGCGTGGCAGTGGTCGGCCCGAATGGCGCTGGCAAGAGCACGCTATTCAAGGTGGTTGCCGGGCTGCTCAAGCCAGAAAAGGGTGAAGCTACTGTTTTCGGCGAGGATCCCGGCGGTCACATGTGCATATCCTACCTGCCACAGCACAACCATGTGGATTGGAATTTCCCGGTCACGCTCAGCGAGGTGGTGATGATGGGCCGCGCGCGCCGCATCGGGCTGATGCGTTGGCCTGGGGGTAAAGACCGCGAGATCGTGGCAAACGCCATCGAGACCGTCGATCTCACGCGCTTCGCCGGGCGTCAGATCAGCCAGCTTTCCGGCGGGCAGCAGCAACGCATGTTCATTGCGCGCGCGCTCGCCCAGGAAGCTGACCTGATGCTGATGGACGAACCGGTGACCGGGCTCGACACCCCTTCGCAGGAGGAGCTTTTCGCAGTGCTCGACGCGCTGCGCGCCCAGCAGGTGACGGTGATGATTGCGCTGCACGACCTCAAACTAGCCTCCACCAGCTTTGACCGCGTGATGCTATTGAACCGCCGCCTGATTGGAATTGGCAAGCCTTCTGCGGTATTTAGCCGCGAAAATCTCGCCCTGGCTTACGGCGACCGCCTGCGCCTTGAGGTTGAAGGTACCGAGATCCCGTTCATGGATGATGACTGTTGCGGCGGAGAGGAGGGTCCCCATGCTTGATGGCCTGCTGGCTCCATTGCAATACGCCTTCATGGTGCGCGGTATGCTGGCCGCGGTGATCGTGGGGGTGATCTCGGCAGTGCTGGGTACTTACATTGTGTTGCGTGGGATGGCTTTCTTTGGCGACGCGCTTGCGCACGCTGTGCTGCCCGGTGTGGCGGTGGGTTATTTGATCGGCGGCGGCGCGCGCGGACCCGTGTTCTGGTGGGCAATGGCCACCGCCCTGATCAGCGCGTTCGGCATTGGCGCGGTGAGCCGTTCCGCCCGGCTCAAGCAGGACACTGCCATCGGCATCATTTTTGCCGGCATGTTCGCCCTTGGCGTAGCGCTCATTTCGATGGTGCGCAACTACACGGCTGACCTCACACATTTCTTGTTCGGCGATGTGCTGGGTGTCAGTTCGCAGGACCTGTTGCTCACGGTAATTTTCGGGGTGCTCATCCTGCTGGTCATCATCGCTTTTTACAAAGAGTTCCTGGTCATCTCGTTTGATCCCACGCTGGCAGCCACACTGCGCCTCCCCATACGCCGGTTGGAGTACCTGCTCATCGGGCTGATTGCCATAAGCATTGTCGTCTCACTGCAGACAGTGGGCGTAACACTGATGGTCGCCATGCTCATCACCCCCGCTGCGACCGCTTCTCTGCTGACCCGGCGACTCTCGCGCATGATGCTCATCGCCGCTGCGCTGGCAGTATTTTCCGGAATCACCGGGCTTTACCTGTCATACTACCTGAACATCGCTTCGGGCGCGGCGATCGTGCTCACCTGCACGCTACTGTTCGCAATCGTGCTTGCGGTCACCACCTTGTTGCGCCGCCGGGGTGCAACGGAAATCCGCGCCAGCCTGTGATACAATCCCATCAACTTGTTCAAAGAAAGGATTGACATGACAAACCAACCCAAACAATGGTCCACGCCACCCGAAATGGTGATCGACACCGCCAAAACATACACCGCCACCTTCAAAACAGACAAGGGCGATATTGTATGCCAGTTGCACACCGCCAAGGCGCCACGCACCGTGAACAATTTCGTTTTTCTGGCGCGCGAGGGTTTTTACGACAACACCATCTTCCACCGTGTGATCAATGATTTCATGGTGCAAGGCGGCGACCCGACTGGCACAGGCATGGGCGGTCCCGGCTACAAGTTCAGGGATGAGTTTGACCCTTCTCTGCGCCACAAGGGAGCGGGTGTGCTTTCAATGGCTAACGCCGGACCTAATACCAATGGCTCGCAGTTCTTCATCACCCACTTGGATACCCCCTGGCTTGACAACAAGCACACTGTTTTTGGCCAGTTGATCAAAGGCCTGGACGTGCTCATGTCGATCCCCGCTCGCGATCCATCGAAACGCGACAGCCCGGCGGTGACGCTGAAAACTATTGAGATCAGCGAGGAATAGATTAACAATCCTGTAAAGTACCCGGGATTCAGAACAAAATTGGAAAACAGGTTTTGACAGGTTTTGACAACCCTTGACTTTTTTCTGTAATTACCATAGAATATAAACATCAAGCGCTTGGGTGCCCCCCTCACCCAGGCGTTTGATGCTTCTAAGTCCGGAACACGATTACCACTGCTGTGTTAAATGATTCCTGTTAAATGATTCCTGTTAAATGATTCCTGTTAAATGATTCCTTGACGATTCCGGTTGGATGGGGTATATTTCAGTCGCTCGTACTCCTTGCCCCCGTAGCGCAATTGGATAGAGCGTTTGCTTGCGGAGCAAAAGGTTGAGTATTCGAATTACTCCGGGGGCACACAAAAAGAGCGGTTTTCCGCTCTTTTTTTATCAGAAGGAATTAACGCACCTTGAACCAGCGACCGCAGATTTTACTTTCCAACGACGACGGCATCCTCTCGCCGGGCTTGTGGGCAGCCGCACGCGAACTGGCCAAGCTCGGATTCGTCACTGTGGCTGCGCCGCGCGAACAACATTCAGGCGCCGGTCGCAGTGTACCCGCCTGGACGGACGGCGAGATTAAACCCACCCTCCTCACCATCGGCGACCAGGAATGGACCTGCTACGCAGTGGGCGGATCACCAGCTCAAGCGGTGCAGTACGGCATTTTCGCCATTTTAAAACAGAAACCGGACCTGGTGGTCTCGGGTATCAATTACGGCGAGAATCCTGCGACCGATATTTCACTTTCCGGCACGGTCGGCGCGGCCCTCGAAGCCGCTTCGTACGGCATTCCAGCGCTGGCGGTCTCGCTGCAGCTCACCAGCGAGGATTTCTACGGATATTCGAATGAGGCGGATTTTTCCACCGCCGCGGTGTTCACCCGCCGCTTTGCACAGTTGCTACTGACGCAGAAAATGCCGGTTGATGTGCAGGTGCTGAATGTGAACGTGCCGTTGGAAGCCACCCCTCAGACCCCCTGGCGTACGACCCGGTTAGGCAGGCACCCGTACTTTACCCCTTTCCTCAAGGAGCCAACCATACCCAACGGCAGCCAGCGCATCGATGTCAGGCGCAACCCGCACCCCGACGACACGAACGACCCGCAGACGGACGTGCATGTGTTCTACCGCGAGAAGCTGGTCTCGGTGACCCCGCTCAGCCTGGACTTCACCTCGCGCGTCGATCTGGCGGAGCTGCAGCGATCTTTCGGTAAGTTGGACGAGTAAACAATACCCCAATAATTCCCGCATTAATAATGTAGGGGAGGGGTCACCCCCCCCGAATAGTGGGGGGGTTCAATACCATTCCCAATAGTAGGGGAGAGGTTAAAACCCTTCCGAATAGTAGGGGGGTTCAATACCATTCCCAATAGTAGGGGATAGGTCAAAACCCTCCTGAATAGTGGGGGGTTCAATACCATTCCCAATAGTAGGGGAGGGTTCAAAACCCTCTCAAATATATTTCATTTTTTCACATTGAAGAGAATATTCAACACATCACCGTCCTTGACGATGTATTCCTTGCCTTCCATGCGCAGCTTGCCATGCGTCTTGGCTTGCTGCATACCGCCCAGCGACATCAAATCCTCGTACGCCACCACCTCGGCGCGGATGAAACCCCGCTGCAGGTCGCTGTGGATCTCGCCGGCAGCTTCGGGCGCGGCTGCGCCCTTGCGCACGGTCCAGGCGCGACATTCATCTTCGCCCGCGGTGAAGAAGGAGAGCAAACCCAGCAGGTCATACGAGAGCTTGATCATGCGGTTGAGGCTGGGCTCGGTGATACCGTACTCCGCCAGAAACATCTCGGCTTCCTCGGCGGGCAGTTGGGCGATGTCCATTTCAAGCTTCCCCTGCAGCGCAGTGACCATGCTGTACTCGTGCGGGTAATCGATCTGCGGTGTGGTCTGGTTTTCAGACAGGTTGAGCACGATCAGCATCGGTTTGCGGCTGAGAAAACCGAACCCCGAAAGCAGCTTGTCCTCCTCCGCGTCGATGTCGATATCGCGCAGCGGTTTCTCTTGCGAGAGCGCCTCGTGCAATCGCTGGAACAGCACCTGCTCACGCTCAATCAGCCCTTTCTCTCTACCGGCGCCCTTCTTTTTCTCCTCCTGCAGGCGCTCCAGCTTGCGCTCCACCTGGATCAGGTCGTTGAGCACGAATTCGCTGTCCATATTCTGAATGTCGCGCAGCGGATCGATGGTATTGTGCACGTGCGGCACATTCTCATCCTCGAAAACACGCACCACCTGGATAAAGCCATCCATCTGCGCCAACTGGTTGAGCAGTGCGCCAGCGATGCCTGCCTTGCCCGCGCTGCCATCCAGCCCGGCAATATCCACATAGGTGACCTTGGTGTAGATGGTCTTTCTTGGCTTGAACATCTCGGCGAGCCTGTCCACCCGCTGGTCCGGAACATCCACCACGGCTGTGTGAATCTCGATCTTGCCGGTTGCGCCGGTGGGCTGGGTGGCGCGGGTGAGCGCGTTGAAGAGTGTCGTTTTACCAGATTGGGGTAAGCCAATGATGCCTAGTCGCATAATGATTCCCTTGACCCTTGTGAATTTGTTGGATATACTCAGTTCGTAATCGCCGGAGTGGCGGAATTGGCAGACGCGCACGACTCAAAATCGTGTTCCCTCGGGAATGTGGGTTCGATTCCCACCTTCGGCACCTCGATTATAACATTTCTCCCCGCAGTCTCGCGGGGAGTTTTTTCTACCAATTATTGGTTTATTTCTCGAAAATAATTACAGTTCCAGGCGCAGGATCGGCCGGTAATCTCTCCGCGCCACCTCGCTAAACCCAAGATCATAAAACACTGAGGACTTGCCGGTGTACATCTGGGTGGAACTCATCTTGCCCTCCACATCCAGCGGGAAGGCTTCCAGTGTCTGCACGCCCATCTCGCGCGCGTACGCCACCGCAGCGGCGAGCAGCTTCTCCATCAGCCCCTGCCGGCGGTAAATGCGATGGATGAAGAAGCAGGAGATTACCCACACCGGTTTCTCATCCACCGCGCCCAGGTGTTTGGAGGTCGCCAGGCGTTTGTAGCGCTCGCGCGGCGCCAGCGCGACCCAGCCGGCGGGCACGCCGTCAGCGTAAGCGATGATCCCCGGCTCGACCCCCGAGTGAACGATCGTTCGCATCAGTTCCTTGTGCCCTTCTTTCTTTGCCCCGGTGAATTCGCGGTTCGTCATCAAGAACCAGGCGCACCAACAGCCCGCGCAGGCACCGTTGGCACCGAACAGCGCTTCAAAATCATCCCAACGTTCAGGCGTGAGTGGGTGATACTGCCATTGTTCAACCTGGATCGTTTTTTTCGCCATTTTCCACTCTTTCATTTACTTCTGCGAGCCAACAGAAGCATCGTGTTTTCGATTAGTATTGTACAACACCCGATCAAGTGTGATACGACCGCGGTTACTGGAATTTTTACCTTTCTCGTTGTATACTCATACTACAAAACTCACGAAAAGAGGGCGCCCATGAAAGTTACCGTCACCCAACAACATCTCGCGCACGGGCTGAGCATCGTCAGCCGCGCCGTATCCCCCCGCAGCACCCTGCCGGTACTGGCAAACGTGCTGTTGGCGACGGACGAAGGTCGCTTACGCCTCTCTGCCACCAACCTCGAACTGGGCATTACCTGCTGGATTCCCGGGCACATCGACGAGGAAGGCTCCGTGACAGTTCCGGCGCGCACTTTCGTCGACTTGGTGGGCACCTTCCCGCCCGACAACGTCAATCTCAGCCTTGACGAGCGCACCCAAACCCTCAACCTGGTGTGCAACGCCTCGGTGCACGATATCAAGGGCATTGACGCGCAGGATTTTCCGCCCATGCCGGTAATCAACCCCGAAGAAGGCTTCGAGTTGAACCTGGCAGACTTCAAGGAAATGATCCAACAGGTGGCATTCGCTGCTTCCACCGATGAGGCGCGCCCCGTGTTGCAGGGCGTCAAAATGGACGTGGTGGAGAACGAGATTACCCTCGCCGCCACGGACGGCTTCCGCATTTCGGTGCGCAAGGAAACCCTCTCCAGCCCTATTCCGCAGGACATCTCCATTATCATCCCGGCGCGCGCGATGAACGAACTGGCGCGCATCTTCAGCGACGTCGACAAGTCCGTTCGCATGGTCGTACCTGACCGGCGCGGCCAAGTGATCTTCCGCCTCAAGGACGCCGAATTGGTCTCGCAGCTGATCGATGGCAACTTCCCGGATTACAAAGCCATTATTCCCAAGAGCGCCAAGACTAAAACCATCATCTCCACTGCAGCCTTCCTCAAAGCATGCAAACAAGCCGAGGTCATCGCCCGTGAAGGCAACAACATTGTGCGCCTCGACATTATCCCAGTTGAAGACGGACCCGGAAAAGTGGAGATCAATGCCACCACCGAGGAAACCGGCAAGAGCGATATCTCCGTGGAAGCCAATATCGAAGGCAGCGGCCTGCTAATCGCGTTCAATGTACACTTTCTGGTCCAGGTGCTGGATGTGGTCCGTTCGCCCAACGTGGCGCTCGAGACCAATGCCAATAACTCCCCCGGGTTGATCCGCCCGATGGGCGACGAGGATTACGTCCACGTCATCATGCCCATGCACCTCGGTTGATCTGCCCCGCACATTGTTCCCCTCTCTACGCCTGAGAGGGGAAAACTTATCCAAATTGGTAATTTTTTCTAGAATAAATTATGGATTTCTCAGCCAACACCTCCGAAAAACTGCTCAATACCACGCTTGCATTGATGCAATACCCCATCCTCGCTGCCCGTATTCGCGCCCGCATGCGAGAAGAATTGTTTTCGCGCAACATTATCGATCCTAAGACCTTTGAAAATCATGTGCGTGAAAACGCCATTCAGTCCCAGCGCCTCGAGGGACTGGACAACCCCTACAGCGAAGAAACTACTGACTTGTGGGAAAACCGCCTCGCTATCTTGCGCGAACACCTTACCGACCTGCTCTTCAGCCGTCACCTGCCATTTGAATTGCTTGAGACATTGATCAAGGATGTGTTGGACGAACGCGGAGTCTCTTCAAGCGAGATGCTATTCGCCATCAACCCCGAGCTCGCCCCCCTCGACCTGGTGTTTGAACAAGCCATCGCCATCGAAAAACTGCCGGAGAAGGAGCGCGCCAGCTACGTCGCCCGACTGGAAGAGTCGAAAGTGGTACTGATTCGCACGCTCATTAGTGACCAACTGCGCTACATTAACATAGCCAAGGAATGGCTGTCAATCGAAGATTTAGCGGAAATCCGTCGGCATAAGATTGGCGGCGGACGCATCGGCGGCAAATCTGCCGGCATGATCCTTGCGCAGCACATTTTGCAGAACAGCAACGAGCTCAGCCTGGTCCCCTGCCTATCCATGCCCGAATCCTATTACGTGGGTTCCAATGAGTTCTACACGTTCATGTCCATCAACAACCTGTTGAACTGGAATGACCAAAAATACAAATCCGAACAGGAAATGCGCGAGGAGTACCCTGCCATCCTGCAAGATTTTCGCATGGGATCTTTTCCACCTAATATTCTCGACCAGCTGCAGACCTTGCTCATCAGGATCGGCAAACAGCCCCTTATCGTGCGCTCTTCAAGCTTACTCGAAGATAACTTCGGTACCTCGTTCGCTGGAAAATACGAAAGCGTATTCTGCCCCAATCAGGGTAACCTGGCGCAGAACCTTGAAGCGCTGACCCGCGCTATCGCCAGCATCTACGCCTCGGTGCTCAACCCAGACGCGCTGCTTTACCGCCGCAGCAAGGGATTGCAGGATTACGACGAGCGCATGGCGCTGCTGATCCAGGTGGTCGAAGGCGACAGATATAACGGATACCTGATGCCGCACGCCGCAGGTGTGGCTTTCAGCCGTAACCTGTACCGCTGGGCGCCTCACATTCGAGCAGAGGATGGATTTGTACGCCTGGTTTGGGGCCTGGGTACCCGTGCCGTGGACCGTGTGGGGAACGATTTTCCGCGTCTGATTGCACTCAGCCACCCCCTGCTGCGCCCCAGCAACGATGCAAAAGCTGTGCGGCGCTATTCCCAACAATTTGTCGACCTCATCGACCTGGACCACAACCTGTTCACCTCATTGCCCATCCACGACGTGCTGGCGGCGGATTACCCGCCCCTGCGCTACATCGCCCAGGTGGACAAAGACGGCTATTTCGAATCCCTGCGCTCCACGATCATCGACGATCCTGAAAAACTGGTGGTGACTTTTGATGTCCTGCTCCAGCGCACCCCCTTCGCCGAGCGCATGCGCATTATCTTGAAAGCACTTGAACAAGCTTATCACTCTCCAGTGGACGTGGAATTCACCACGTCCATTGGAGATGATCCGCATGGCAACCCGCAGTTGTGCATCACGATTCTGCAATGCCGCCCCCAGGGGCAGCTCATCCAGACGGAGGTAGAAAAGATACCCACCTCGCTGCCACTGGAAAAATTGCTTTTCTCCACTGATTTCATCGTTCCCCAGGGGCGCATCGCCGCGGTGGATTGGATCATTTATGTTCAGCCTGAGGCGTATTTCATGCTTGGCTCGCATTCCCAACGCGCGAAGCTTGCGCGCACCATCGGCAGACTGAACAACCTGCTCAAGGATGAGTCGTTCATCTGCATTGGTCCCGGCAGGTGGGGCAGCTCGAATGCCGACCTGGGAGTGCCAATCGGGTACGGTGACATCTACCACGCCGGTGCTTTGGTGGAGCTGGCTGGGGAGCACGGCGGGCTGCCAGCCGAACCTTCGCTGGGTACACATTTCTTCCAAGACCTGCTGGAAGCTCAGATCTACCCGTTGGCGCTGCAGATGGATAACCCTGCCACGATCTTCAAGCGTGAATTCTTCGACCAGGCTGAAAACCACCTGACCGAGTACTTGCCGGACGCTGCCGAATTTACCCACAGCCTGCGCCTGCTGCGCGTTGGAGACGCCTACCCAGGGCAAACCATGCGCATTATCATGAATGATGATGTGGGGAGGGCAGTTGCTTTCTTGGTAAATAAATAGAGCCCGGCTGTTGTCAACCGGGCTCCAGCAAGGGTTCAAAATTTAGCGCGGATCTTCTTCGAGGTCGGTTTCGTCTTCCTCGTCCTCATATGTTTCGTCGCCCTCATCCGCTTCGTCGTCCTGGTCGTCAGCATCATCGTCGCTCTCATCATCCTCGTCATCGGAATCCCACTCCTCATTATCGTCGGATTCGTCATCCTCATCCTCTTCCTCTTCCAACAGACCAATCTCCTCCTCAATCTCGTGTTCCTCCTTCCAGAAGCGGTAGAGAATGTAGATGTTCAGCAGCAGGAAGAAAGCGAGCACACCTTCCACCGCCCAGTAGCTCCAGCCAATCCCTGAAAGGTATACCGCCAGCGCATCGACCACGGCGTGGTAGATCAGTGCCAGGAAGAACCAGGTGAATGAGCGGTCAACCACGGCGCGCCACACCATCGTGGAGAGCACGATCTGCAGGGAAAGCGCGATAATGCGTTCAACCCCGGGCAGCAGCCCGTTGTACCACGGAGTGGCCCAAAACAGGTCGATCTGGTACAGCATATATTGCACTTCGTTGGTGGAAACACCCTTAGCGATCTGCCCACCCGCGTTGTAAAAGAGCACGGTGAAGAGCGTTGCGCCGGTGCCCAGCACGGCAAGCAGGATGCTTTCCATACCGCCATGACCCACACCCAATCCGAAAGAACTGCCAAAGCGTTCGGCTTTTTTGTTGAGCAGTTTGAATCCCACCCAGCGCGCGGATTCTTCACAGATGCCTGCCAGCAAACCACCGATCACACCGTTGATGATTGGCACCCAGGTGCCGGAAGGTACGGGCAGCGTGCCATTATTAAACAGCGCGTTGATGCCCAGTACAGCCGGGTAACGGATAGCCTGCGAAGCAAGGAAGGTTAGAATACCCGTCAGAACCACCCACCAGGAGACCTTGAAGTATCGGGTGACGAAGAACGCTAAAAAGACCGGCAGCCCGACCATAACCAGCAGCGAGAGGACATACGAGATAAATAAGGGAATATTGTCCGCCATTGAATCCACCTTGTCTCAAAAATTGCGCGGCTCCAATCGCCGCGTGTGAGTATTTTTCCTAGTATAGCCCATTTTTTCACTGCCGGTTGCACGCAAATACCTGCAGTGAATGTTTCACGTGAAACAAGTTAACCGCTTGATGCCAGCAGCGCGTCACGATTAAAGGTGCGGATGGCGTAAAACATTAGCACTGTGTCGACGAGGAACAGCACCAGCCCGATCAACAAACCGGTGGTCACACTCAGATAAATGATTCCCGTAGCCTGGCCAGCCAGCAACGCCATTACCAGCAGCACTAGTGAGGAACTGGATTGATACGCGCCCATGAAGGTTTTTACTTTTGCGGAGATCAAAACCGTGAATGCGATACCCAGCAGCGAGATGGCAGGTGAAACCCAGAAGATCAGCGGGTACCAGCTGCTCAATGGAAACCAGATTTGGCCCATCACCGGGTAGGCGGCAGCGTTGGCAACGATTGTGTAGACCACGAATCCGCCCCAGGTAATCAGCACTCCCGGCAGCAGCGCGGAGAGAACCTTACCCAAGAACAACTCGGTATCAGTAGCGGGGGTGTATAGCAGCGCCTCGATGGTCTTCCGTTCGCGTTCACCGGCAAAGGATTCCGAGGCGATTACAGTGGAGAACATCAGCGGCAGAATGAGAAAGAACGGGGCAAACAGGTAGCCGATCAACAGTACAATGCCAGATTGCACCTGGTCGAGTCCACCGATCAATTCAGACAGAAACAGCGGCATCCTTTCCAGAAACATGGCGAAGTCAGGGTCGTTCATTGGGTTGGCTTCCGTAGACCCCGCGCTGCTGATGCCAATGATCATACCTAGCGGCATGAGCACCACAAAGATGATCGGTACGATTAGGATTGGCAGCCAGACCGAGCGGTTCTGTGTAGCTTCTTTGATATCCTTGCGGGCGATGGTGAAAATTGTCCTCCAGTTCATGATGCACTCTCCCTGACTTCGTTCTGCAACTTGAAATAAATGTCTTCCAGGCTTACCTTTTGCGGGCTGACGCTGGTGATCTCGCCTTGCGCCATCACCAGAGCGCTTACCAGTGTAGGGATGACCGCCTCCTCCTGAACCTGAATCCGCAAGTGGTTCCCTTCAATCTTGTGCGCGAGTACCCCGCGTAAATTGGCAAGAAAATTGACCTGCTCAACCGGTTTCCACAGCTCAATGTCAACCCACAAACCCGGGTTAAAGCGCTTGCCCAGCTCTGCCATGCTGCCAATAGCGAGTAGCCGTCCCTGGTTCAAGATTGCCACGCGGTCAGCCAGTTTTTCAGCTTCAGCCAGGTGATGCGTGCATAAGAACACCGTCCGCCCATCCTCACGGCTGAGTGAGGCAATCAATTCGTGCACCTGCAAACTGGATTCCGGGTCTAAGCTGGCAGTGGGTTCGTCCAGGTAAAGGATGCGCGGGTGGTTGAGGAAGGCCCGCGCGAGAGCCAGGCGTTGCTTCATCCCCTTGCTATAAGCGCTCACACGATCGCCTGCACGCTCAGAAAGTGCGAAAAACCGCAAAACTTCCTCAGTTCGTTTTAACAGGAGCGATTCTGTGAGACCATACAAACGCCCGAAAAAGAGCAGGTTTTCACGCGCGGTGAGCCGCTCGTAGAGTGCCGAGGTTTCGGTCAACACGCCAGTCTCGCGGCGGATGCGGCTGCCTTCCTTAAGCGGATCCTTGCCGAATACGCGGATATTGCCGTTGGTAGGTGTGTACAGACCGTTTAGCAGGCGGATGGTGGTGGTCTTGCCCGCGCCGTTGGGTCCGAGCAGGGCGAAAACCTCGCCGGCTTGCACCTCGTAGCCGATATCATGCAGCGCGTAACGCCCGTCAAAGCGATGGCTGAGATGTTCAATGACTATGGATTCATTCATGCTGTCCTCTAAACCAATGTTTCACGTGAAACATTCTTAATGCGTGCCATGGATGCTATTCTTTAGGGCTGCGCATTTGATTTTGCGCCAACGAGGTGATGCCGCTGATGCCACCCAGGTTCATGGTATCTACGGCGCTGGAAGGCACGATCACCATGGCGCCTTTTTCCTTCAATCCCTCAAAGAGCATGTTCATTGCGCGTAGGTGCAGCGCGGTGGGATTGTCGAGATAGGCTTGTGAGGCTTCGGCGAAGCTCGAGGCGATCTGTTTTTCCGATTCACCGAGGATTACCCGTGCCTGGCGTTCGCGCTCAGCCTGCGCCTGGCGCGACATGGCGTCTTCCAGGTCGGCCGGAATGACCACATCCCGGATCTCGACGGACTGTACAGTGATCCCCCAGGGGGTGGTGCGCTCGTCAATGATCTTCTGCAGGTCGGCGTCCATTTTGGCCCGCCCGACCAGGATATCCGCCAGGGTCATCTGACCGATGATCTCGCGTAGCGCGGTCTGAGATGCCCATGCGATGGCAGCCTGGTAGTTTTCAACCTCCAGTGCGGCTTTTTCTGCATCCCACACCACCCAGAAAAGCACTGCGTCGACATTAACAGGCACTGTGTCGCGGGTGAGGGTCTTTTCTGCCGAGAAAGGTGTCACCATCACGCGGTGGTCAATCCAGCGCGTGATCGAGTCGATGATGGGGATGATCCAAAACAATCCCGGCCCCTTGAGACCCTGGAATTTACCCAGGCGCAGCACCACCGCTTTTTCCCACTGGCGCGCGACCTGCATGGCCGCCATCACAATGGAGGCTACACCGATTATGGGGATGACGATGGCGAGGATGATCAGATCGGATACCCCGCGGGTATCCAACACTGCGGCGATAATGACCGCAACAACGACCAGTAGAATAAAAATCGACAGGGACAGCGCGTTAAGATGCGTCTCCTGTCCTTTTTTGGTGGATTGGACCTTGAACGGATTCAAGCCCTGGTTAGATTCATTGTGTTCGTAGTGCTTTTCGTTGTTCATATGACGACTCCCTTTCTTTTATTCTTGTTGAGTTTCCCTTTTCAAACTACCGTCCTGCCAGGCAATGAGCATCTTCTGCCAGCTCAGTTCAACCTCAGCCGGGGTGTATCCCTGGCGTTCAAGCAAAGTGAAAAAGTGTTCCAGTTGAGCTTCTAATGCGTCGCGTTTCAAAACGGCGGTCTTTTCAGCAACAGGCTGGTCGACAATGTAAGTACCGCGACCCTGCTGGGTGGAGATCAGCCCCGCCTCATCGAGCATGCGGTACGCGCGGGCGACAGTATTGAAGTTGACGCGTAATGCCGCCGCCATTTGGCGTACCGTGGGTAGCTGGTCTCCGGGTTTCAGGCTGCCGCTGGAAAGGTATTGAAGCACCTGTTCCACTAGTTGCACGTACACCGGCACCCCTGAGCGAAAATCCAACGAAAAATCCTGTGGGTTCACATTCATGCCTCCTTACTTATTGTATCATTGTATTATTGTATCATTGTCTATTGTCGTGTCAAGAGATTGGTGGGCAATTTCAAGGATGTTCATCACGTGTGTATTTCGCTGGTTTGGCATACAATCATGTTGTAGCCAATATACAAAAAATATTCTTGAGGAGGTAACCATGTCAAAAGTCTATGATGATCTGATGGCGGCATTTGCCGGAGAGAGCCAGGCCAACCGCAAGTACCTGGCTTTTGCCAAGAAAGCTGAAGACGAAGGCTTTTCTCAGGCAGCCCGCCTGTTCCGTGCGGTGGCGCATGCCGAGACGATCCACGCGCACAATCACCTGCGCCGAGCCGGTGAGGTCCACACAACCGCGGAAAACCTGGCTGCTGCCGCTGCCGGTGAAAATTATGAGTCCACCGAGATGTACCCTGCATTCATGAAAGACGCCGAAGCCGAGGGTAACAAAACCGCCTTGACCAGCTTCCACTGGGCAAACGAGGCGGAAAAAGTGCACGAGGTGCTGTACCGGGATTTGCTGGCGAACTTAGGCAAAGAGGATGAAGAATACGATTATTACATCTGCCCGGTGTGCGGTTACACAGAAAAACGCGGCGCACCAGAGAAATGCCCGGTATGCAACACCCCCGGTTCGCGCTTTGAGCGCATTAGCTGATCCAAATCCCAAACCCTCCACATCCCCGGAGGGTTTTTACTGCTCCAAACAATCCGGCGGGAAGGGTTTTTTCTTCCGTTAATTAATGCATGATTACATCCATGTCCTTGCACAACCCATGCGGCGTGGTAAAATCTCATTGGAATAGATTAGCGCTCGCGCTGCGAGCTGTATATGGAGGAGGTTCACTTAATATGGAACAGAAAGTAGGTTCCTTCGAAGTCAAGAAGGGTCTGGCGCAGATGTTGAAAGGCGGCGTGATCATGGACGTGGTCAACGTCGAGCACGCAAAGATTGCTGAAGACGCTGGTGCTTGCGCTGTGATGGCGCTGGAGCGCGTTCCCGCAGATATCCGCGCGGACGGTGGCGTCGCGCGCATGAGCGACCCGGATATGATCCTAAAGATCATGGAAGCAGTTACCATTCCGGTGATGGCGAAATGCCGCATCGGACATTTTGTCGAAGCGCAAATCCTTGAGGCAGTCGGCGTGGATTACATCGATGAATCTGAAGTGCTCACCCCTGCAGATGAAGCGCATCACATTTACAAACACAACTTCAAAGTGCCGTTTGTGTGCGGCTGCCGCAACCTGGGCGAAGCCCTGCGCCGTATCGGCGAAGGCGCAGCGATGATTCGCACCAAGGGCGAAGCCGGCACCGGCGACGTGGTTGAAGCCGTGCGCCATGCCCGCACTGTGCTGGGAGAGATTCGCCGCCTGCAGAACATGCCCGAAGAAGAAGTGATGGCATACGCCAAAGATATCGGCGCCCCTTACGAAGTCGTGATGGAAACCCGGACACTCGGCCGTCTGCCTGTGGTCAACTTCGCTGCCGGTGGCATCGCTACCCCGGCTGACGCCGCGCTGATGATGCAGCTCGGTGTTGACGGTGTGTTCGTGGGTTCCGGAATCTTCAAATCCGGTAACCCGGCGCAGCGCGCCGCTGCCATCGTTAAAGCCACCACACACTACACCGACGCCAAGATCCTGGCCGAAGTCAGCCGCAACCTGGGTGAAGCCATGGTCGGCCGGCAGATTTCGGTGATGTCCGAAGAAGAAAAGATCGCCACGCGCGGTTGGTAAGCGCTGTATGAAGATCGGCGTACTGGCATTACAGGGTGATTTTGCAGAACACCAGTCCGTTTTGGTGTCACTGGGCGCAGATGTGGTACAGGTGCGCCTGCCCGAGCACCTGGCAGGGCTCAACGGTCTGATCATCCCGGGCGGCGAGTCCACCACCATGGGCAAGCTGGCAGAGGACTACAATCTCATGCAGCCATTGCGCCAATTCGGGCGCGAACACGCCATTTGGGGTACCTGCGCAGGTGCAATCCTGCTGGCCAAAGAGGTTGGCCGCCGGCAACCGCTGCTCGGTTTGATGGATATCACCATCTCGCGCAACGCGTTCGGACGCCAGGTGGACAGTTTTGAGGCAAACCTTGCGGTGCCGGCGTTGTTGACGGTTGACCCGGAAGACAGAACTTTCCACACCGTTTTCATCCGCGCCCCGATCATTGAAACGGTTGGCAAAGGTGTCGAGGTGCTCTCCGCCCTGGAAGACGGGCGCATAGTGGCTGTTCGCCAGGGGCATTTGCTCGCCACCTCTTTCCACCCGGAATTAACCGGTGATGATCGATTTCACCGCTACTTTATGGAGCTGTCAAAATAAATATTCGCCAAATGACCTGGTTCGACCTGCCCGCCCTGGTGGGAAAGCGCAACCGGGTGATCAGCCTGAACATAGCGGATTCCCTCACTCAGGGAAACCCTGTGCGGCTGGGCAGTTTACTCTCCTCATTTGCACCGGAAACGTCCAACTATATCGCCCTGGTTGAAGATGACGCGGGACGCCGTTTGCGTTTCAGCCAGGTATTGCACCAAATGGGCGGCCGTTCTGCCCATTTCGCGTTCATCACCCCTGAGGATATTGAAGGCAGTGATGACCTGCCAGCATTGATCGACTTCCTATGCTACCAGGCAGGTGAGATGGGTGCACTGAACGTGCTGGCAGATATCGAGGAGTCGCACCCGCTCTTTGAATATTTTCGTCAGTCCGGTTTTTGCGTCTTTGGTTGGGAGAGCATCTTCCGCGTCCCCCCGCAATTTTCGCACGAAACGGCAGAATCACGCTGGTTCAAGCCCAGCACGGTTGAAGAGACCGTGCTGCGCTCGCTTTACCATACGCTCGTGCCTCCGCTGGTGCAAAATGCAGAACCCTTTAACAATGGGGGTACGCCGCGGCTGGTCTACCGGGTAAACGGAGAGCTGCTGGCATATGTCGAGAGTGTCAGCGGCCCCGCGGGCATCTATCTGGTGCCTGTGGTACACCCATCTGTTGAGGATATTCAAACCTTGTTGATTGACCTGGTTAACCAGTTCCATGGTATGGACCGCCCGGTTTACCTGCAGGTGCGCTCTTACCAGGCTTGGCTGGCTGAACACCTTCAGCGGCTTGGCGCGGAGGCTGCCCCGCGTTTTGCGCTGGTGGTGAAACACCTGGCGGTGGGTCAATTGAATGCCGTCAGGGAGGCGCAGCGTTCGCGCGCTGACCAGCGCCAGGCAGAACCAACCGCACCCATCCTTAACCACTATGCAAATTCCGGGTCGCTTACAGACTGGGTAAAATAAAGGGGATAAAGGTAACAACTGAAATATGAAACAGATTCGCATTACAGACGATTTACACGCATTGATGGCTGTGCTGCCGCCTCACATCATCGGGGCGCTGGAAAAAGCCAACAACAGTGATAACCTATTAGAGATCGTGCTCGACCTGGGCCGTCTGCCCATGGCTCGTTTCGTGGATGGCGAGGTGCAGTTAAGCGATCACGAAGTAACCCGCGCTGATATCGATCACGTGGACGCGCTAACCGGTGAATTCGACGCGGATAACCGCGCTGGCATTGAGCGCACCCTGCACCGTATTTCCGCCATACGCAACCGCCATGGGTTGATCGTGGGTCTCACCTGCCGAGTAGGGCGTGCGGTTTACGGCACGGTCGAGATCATCCAGGATCTGGTTGAATCGGGGAAGAGCATCCTCCTGCTGGGCAAGCCCGGTATCGGTAAAACCACCATGCTGCGCGAATCCGCGCGCATCCTGGCGGAAAACAAACGCGTGATCATTGTCGATACTTCCAACGAGATCGGCGGTGACGGTGACGTACCCCATCCGGCGGTCGGTAATGCCCGGCGCATGCAGGTGGCAACCCCCGCGCTACAACACGAAGTGATGATCGAAGCGGTGGAAAACCACAATCCTGAAATTGTCATCATTGATGAGATCGGGCGCGAACTGGAAGCCATGGCTGCCCGTACGATCGCTGAGCGCGGCGTGCAATTGGTCGCCACCGCCCACGGGCGCACGCTCGAAAACCTACTTCTCAACCCCACGCTTTCCGACCTGGTCGGCGGTATTGAGTCAGTCACACTTTCTGACGAAGAAGCGCGCCGCCGCGGCACACAAAAGACGGTGCTTGAACGGCGCTCTCCCCCAACATTTGATGTGCTGGTGGAACTGCAGGAGCGCGACCGCCTGGCAGTGCACCCGGATGTGGCACAGGCAGTCGATACCCTGGTGCGCGGCTACCCGCTGCAACCTGAAATCCGCTGGCGCGATACACAGAACGAAGTACATGTGGAAAAAGCCGCCGCTCCCGCTATGAACCGTGGCATGTCTCAGGGCACCCGCCGCACCTATTCGACTGGTGGTGAGCGTAACACGGCAGACGCGCCTGAACTCGAAGGACGCTACCTGCACCAAACGCCCGCGCCCACGCTTGAATATGAACAGGCGCTGGATATCGCTGAGCGCAAACCCATACGCAAAGTGCGCATCTACCCTTACGGGGTGGCGCGCAACCGCCTTCAACAGGCAGCCCACCGGCTGGGCGTACCCGCGTTTGTTGCCAGGGACATTAATGAAGCCGACCTGGTGATGACACTGCGCACCTATTACCGTTCGCGGCAGCAGCCCATCACCGAAGCAGAATCGCGCGGTGTGCCGATTTACGTGCTGCGCGCCAACACCGTCAACCAGATGGAACAATCACTGGCAGAGATCTTCAACCTCGCGCAAGACAACAGCTGGAACCTGAACGAGGTCACCGACCAGACCGAGTCTGCCATCCAGGCGGTGTTGAATGGGCAGCGCTGGGTGGACCTGCCGCCGGCATCCTCCGCCATACGGCGCATCCAGCACGAGATGGCCCGCCAGGCACAGCTGGTATCGCATTCCTACGGTAAAGACCCCAACCGCCGCGTGCGAATTTTCAAGGAATAAGAGGAGAGTCAACGTGTTCATCACCCTCGAAGGTCCCGACGGCAGCGGAAAATCGATGCAAGTGCCTGCGTTGGCAGGCTGTATCCGCTCGCTGGGCTTCGAAGTGTTGACCACGCGTGAACCGGGCGGCACTTTCATTGGTGACCAGATACGCGAGGTCATCATGCGCCTGGATAACAAGTCCATGCACCCGCGCACCGAGATCCTGCTTTTTTGTGCCGCCCGCGCGCAGATCGTCGCCGAGGTCATCCGTCCGCAGCTCGAAAAGGGGGTGGTGGTCATCAGTGACCGTTACGCCGATTCCACCCTGGCTTACCAGGGCTACGGTCACGGCATCGATCTGACCGTGCTGCACCAACTGCTGAACTTCGCCACTGGCGGGTTAACCCCTGACCTGACCCTGCTCTTCGACCTGGATGTGGAAACTGGTCTTTCACGGCGCCAGAGCGGCGGCGGGGAGTGGAACCGGCTTGATGATTACGAACTGGCTTTCCACCGCCGGGTGCGCGCCGGCTACCTGGAACTGGCGGCAGCCGAGCCGCAGCGCTGGGTGTGCATCGACGCGGCGCAAAACCCGCAGCAGGTCCACTTTGACCTGCAACGCATCGTCACCGATCGTCTTCAGTCTCTACAGTAACATAAAGAAGGAGCAAGAGTGAAAAACAAGGTCGCCTTCATCCTCCTGCTGGCCCTGCTCCTCTCCTCCTGCGCGCCTCTGGCAGATGTACCCACTCCCGCAGAACTCCAGCCCACGTTCACCCTGGCGCCGCAGATTGCTGGTTCCGCAACCCCTGCGTTCACCGCCACTCCTGTAAACTCTGGAGCGCCCACCGCGTTTCCAACGATCGCCTTCACTGCCAGCGCGCCAGCCGCCTGCCAGCTTTCCCCCGTAGTACCTGCCCTCGACACGCTGGCTGAATATAACGTGCCTGACAGCAGCGATACCGATCACGCTTACGGATCAACCTCCCCCAAGGTGACCATCATTTCGTACTGCAGCTATCAACGCTCGGCATGTAAAAACCTGGTGCTTGCCCTGGCTGATTTGCAGCAGGTATACAAGGAGGAATTGCGCGTGGTGTTGCGCCAGTACCCACAACCAGAATTGGATGATAAGTCCCTTTTGGCTGCATACGCGGTCGAAGCAGCTGGGATGGAAAACCGTTACTGGCAGATGAACAACGTGCTGTATTCGCAGCAATCCGATTGGCTGGGTCTCTCGCCAGTTGAGTTCCAATCCTGGCTGGTCGAACAGGCAGGTAAATTGGATATCAACCGTACGCGCTGGGAAGCCAACATGGCTGACGTGAACATGCGCGCCCGGGTCGCGCGCGTGATCGATGATGCTGCCGGTTTGCAGCTTGCGGGCACCCCGGTGCTGTTCTTCAACAACATCATGGTCAAAACCAGCATCGACCCCGATTCGCTAAAAGTGCTCATCGATTATTTCCTGCTGCCCGAAAAAGCCTACACCGACTGCCCGGTAATGGAAATCGATACAGCAAAAAATTATACCGCCACCTTCAAGACCGAGAAGGGTGAGATCGTTTTTGAGTTATTCGACGACATCGCGCCGCTTTCGGTGAACAGCTTTGTAAAGCTCGCCCGCGATGGCTGGTATGACGGCTCCTCCTTCTTCAGGGTGATCCCCGGGTTTGTCGCGCAGGGCGGCGACCCCTCCAACTCCGGTCTCGGCTCACCGGGTTACGGCATCAGCAGTGAGGTTGACCCAATGCTGCGCTTTGACACCCCCGGTTTGCTGGCACTCAATCGAAATACCGACGGCTTGTCGGGCTCTCAGTTTTTCATTACCTACACCGAGCTGCCAGAGCTGGACGGGCAATTCACCATTATCGGACGGGTGATCGAAGGCATGTCGGTGGTCAATTCGCTGCGTCCACGCAATCCCGAGACAGACGAGATATTACTGGCAGCTGACGTACTCATCACAGTAACCATTTCAGAAAACTAAGGCATGAACCAATCCAACGCAGCTATTCCATCGCGCGCGCTCACGATTGCCCAACTGGTGGTGAGCCTTGTCGGCATTTTATTCTCGATTGGGGAATTGCTCGCGATCATCATCCTGCGCTCATCCGGTCGCTCTGAGATCAACACTCAGGATGCCGCGCAGCTGCTGAATTTTCAGTTCGTCATTCTTCTGGTGATCCTGCTCGCCATCCCGGCGGTGGTCAGCGCCATCCGCTCGCTGGCTGGCTTGAAGGCGCGCCAGCCCTTGCGTTACAGGTTCCTGATTGCCACGCTGTTATTCTTGCTTGTGCTCGGGTTGATCTGGATGGACGCGCCGCTGGTTTCCAACCCGGGTGTTGACTGGTTGAACTCATTGATCAATATATTCTCCATCCTGATCCCCATCTGGTGGTTCTTGGAGCTTGGCCGTGCACGCCTGGCGGGAGGCAACACAAAGCGCCAGTGGGGAGTCTATTCCTTTAGCACTTTCCTCACCCTGCCCACCATCCTGGTGGTTGAAGTTGTCGTGCTTGGATTTGGGGTTTTCTTCGGTGTGTTGTGGTTGATCCAACAGCCTGAGTTTGCCCCGTACCTGGTACAACTCAGCAGTTCTAGTGGCGTTAACCCTGCCGATTGGGAAAACCTTGTGCTAGATCTGCTGCCGCTGCTTTCGCGCCCCGGGGTGATCGCGGCTCTCGCGGCTTCTGTCGCGCTGGTCATCCCGTTAATCGAGGAAATGCTCAAGCCGCTGGCAATCTGGTTGCTGCACAAAAGAAATCTTACACCTGTCGAAGGTTTCACCGTCGGCTTGGTCTGCGGCGCCTCCTTCGCGCTGCTCGAAAGCTTGTTCTCGATCAGCGCGGTCCTGCCGGACGAGCGGTTATACGTCATCACAGGTCGCCTGGGCACGGGGCTGCTGCACATCTTCACAGCCGGTATCAACGGCTGGGCGCTCGCCGCGACCTGGCGCGACGGAAAATATTGGCGTGTGGCTATTGCATATGGGACAAGCGTACTGATCCACGGTGTGTGGAACCTGTTCGCGCTGCTGATGGGGCTGCATATGGCTGGTGACGCGTTTTCATCCATCGTTGATCCTGCATGGTCACAGGCATCTGTTTGGGTGCTGACGGGAATCACGATTTTTCTATTGCTCGGATTGATTGGATTCAACTTATATTTACGCCGTTCTTCCACCCCACCGCCATTGCCCCCATTACTGGAAAGTGGTTTGGGGTAAAATTGCCTTAGACCCGCATACGAAGAAAGCAGTTCCTTTTATGAATAGTAAACCCGACCAGGAAAAATTACGAGAAAAGTCTCACCGGCTGCGTAGTACCATCAATTGGCTGATGAAACACCTCACCCGCACAATTTTCGTGGGCTTGGAAAACATTCCCCCCGCAGGGGGGGTATTGATCGCCTGCAATCACATGAGCCGCATGGATATCCCCGTGCTGTTCATCACTCCCACCCGGCCGGAGGTGACCGCGCTGGTCACCACGAAATACCTCAAGTATCCGCTTTTACGCTGGTTCATCGTCACCGCCCAGGGCATCTGGCTTGACCGCGAGACCGCAGATTTTTCTGCTTTTAGGCAGGCGGTACAAGCGCTGCAGCAAGGCAAAGCGCTGGGGATCTCCCCCGAAGGAACACGCAGCCAGGATGCAAAGCTGCTCGAAGGTAAACCGGGGACAGCGCTTTTGGCGCTGCGCACCGGCGTACCCATTGTGCCGGTTGCGCTCAGCGGCACCGAGGATGCTGTGGAAAAACTACTGCGTTTCAAACGTCCGCACATCACTGCTGAATACGGCAAGCCGATCATCCCGCCGAAGCTTGATCGCCAGGACCGTGAAGGACAACTGGACAAGTTGACGACCGAGATCATGTGCCAGATCGCCGCGATGATGGATGAGAAATATCATGGTTTTTACAGCGGTCACCCGCGTCTGAAGGAGATCCTGGCGCAGAAGGAAGCCCTTTGAGTTCCTCCCAGGAAAGGCCATAATCACGCTTCGGTGAACTTCGTCCGACCATCGCGCTTCGGGCGTGATTGCGTGATTTAATCCATGAAAACTAAATCCATTGTCGCACCCTCATCCCTAATCAAATCAACGCTCATTGGTGTTTTGATATTTGCGTTACTTGTATCAGTTTATGAAGGGCTTATACGCTTTACGGATCTTGGACCAGCAAATCATTTGCGATCCAAGGGCGTGTATCACCATCAATTTGAAATCAAGTGGTATGCCCTGCAGGATTTCGTGCAGAAAAACGATGGCGTTGATGTGATACTGCTGGGTAATTCGATGGTCAATACCGGCATCGACCCGGAAATCCTTGGGCAGCGTTATGAGTATCGAACTGGCATTCATTTGCGTATCTTTAATTTCGGTGTGGAGGGATTGACCATCGCGCCAAACGCAGCGCTCGCACAATTGCTGGTTGAAGAGTACCACCCGGATGTGTTACTCTTCTGGACGGAGATGCGTGATTACACCGCCGCCAATGGCGTGGAAGTTGAGGAGCAGTTTCTTGCCGATGAGTGGATAACCGCGCGACGCGGCGGAAAAACAACCCTGCGAGCCTGGCTTAAGGAAGAGTCCGCCCTGGTTGAATATGTCTTGCCTTACCGCAATTGGAGTCGTGACGACTTCCTGGACACGTTCTTGAATAACCAATATCGAACATCTGCGACCACGGAAAGCGGGTACGAAGCTGATCTCTTTCCAGATGGGGAAGCCTGGGTTCCTCCTGATCCCGAAGATCCCGCTGAACAGGACCTATTTACCATGTTTTCAGATTACTCCATGGATTCTGGTCGACTAGCGAACCTGGTGGAATTACTTTCTGTATCATGCAATGGCACTCGGGTAATGATCACTGAGTTGCCGCTGCACCCCAATTACTACGTGTATTTTAACAATCCGGCAGCTCACGATAAATATCTTGAGGAGCTGATTCCTTTCATAACCGACCGCGATGGCATGTTCCTTCCTCCGCTTCCCTCTGAACTCATCCCGGATGCTTTTCGGTCAGATTACTATCACCTCAATTACCAGGGCGCGATGATCTACTCCGCGTTGCTGGCCGATCAACTGGCAGAACTATGCCTGAATGAGGACATCTGCCTGGTTTCCACGGAGCAGTCCGAATGACAGTGACCTCGCTGCTCTTTTTCACGTCCGCCGCTCTCGCCGCGCTGGTCTACCACAAACTGCCGGATCGCCTGCGTCCACCCTGGCTGCTGCTCATCTCCGCTGCTTTCCTCGCCAGCTGGTCATGGCAGTTTGTGCTGGTGCTGGCTGTGTACAGCGTTGTTAACTTCATGCTGGGTCGTAGAGCCGACCCCGCCAGGACGCGTCACAAGATGTGGGCGCAGATTGGCATCGTGATCAACGTGCTCTTCCTCCTCATCTTCAAGTACGGCGATTTTTACCTGCCGCAATTTTCGGGGTTCCTCAGTTCCATCGGGATGCTGGAGCCGGGGTGCGTGCTGCAGATCCTGCTGCCGGTCGGGCTGTCCTTCCTGGTGGTGCAGAACATCTCGTACCTGCTGGATATCGCCAACCAACGCCTGGCGCCCGAAGCCAGCTTCATCCGGTTTTGCGTGTATATTTTCTACTTCCCCAAGCTGCTCTCCGGACCGGTGGAGCGTGCGCGGGTCCTGCTGCCCCGCCTGGACAACCCGCTTAATGTCGATCGTGCGCTATTGGAGCGTTCTACCAGCCTCATCTTGAGCGGTCTTATCCGCAAGCTCGTGATCGCAAACCCCTTGTTCAATATGATCCCGGCTGGCGCCTTCAGTACCCCTTTGGATTATCCCGGGCAGTTATTGCTCACCTGGATCCTGGCATACGCGTTTGCCCTCTACAACGACTTTGCCGGTTACACCGCCATCGTACGCGGGGTCAGCCTGTGGTTTGGTATAGAACTCAGCCCCAACTTCAACTTGCCATATTACGCGCGTAATTTCACCGAATTCTGGAACCGCTGGCATATCAGCCTGTCCAGCTGGCTGCGCGATTACATTTTCTACCCGCTCGCCTGGTCACTGCGACGACGCATACCGGACTCGAACCACGTGCTGAATGTGGTACTGCCGCCTATAGTGACCATGCTGGTCAGCGGTATGTGGCACGGACTCTCGTGGAACCTGCTCCTGTGGGGCGGTCTGCACGGGGTATTCATGATATTGGAACGCCTGCCGTCGTTGAAAAAACCCGCCGTCCCGCTGAACAAGCGTCCGCGCTGGCGGCAGCGCCTGGGCGTGCTGCTCACCTTTTCGCTGGCGACCCTCGCATGGGTGCCATTCCGCATGGAAGTGCCGGTGGCGTTGCAATACTGGAATGGTTTGCTCCGTTGGACGGTGCCTGATTTCGAAGCTCTCCATTTCGCAATTATCAGGTGGATTCCCTTATGGAGCTGGTCACCTTTAGGCTTGCCTAATCCGCTGCTGATCCTGGTGTTGGCGGCCGCCATCACGCTCGATGCCTTCCAGAACCACGCCGGCAGTGAAGAGTGGCTGCTCCACTGTCCGCGCTGGGCGCAGATCCTGCTGGTGGTCGTGCTGCTGCTGGCGGTGTTGCTGGCCTTCTTCGCGGATACTTCCACCCCGTTCGTGTACCAGGGGTTCTAATTAGCTCTAATACACATCCATACTCAAATTGTTCCAGGACAATTATGCAATATCCGCGTAATAATTAAAATCATCAAAAAAGATAAATTCCTTTCAAATTGGTCAAAAACAACTCCTGCCGCCTCCAAATTCAACCCCATCACACCCCGCTGCGTATCCCGCTGGATGAAGGCGGCACGCATCACCTGCCCCTGCTCGCAGGTGCGCCGCAGACCCGCGTGCTGCGCTAGGCTCAAGTCAAGCTCGCGCCGGGGGATTGCGTGCAGCTGCACTCCACGCAGGTTGGCGAGGAACTGCTCATCTCTCTCGCCGGATGCGGACAGGTGGCCTTTGCCGGCACCTACCACTGGCGCTGGAGCCGGGCAGCGCGCTGTACACCCCGCCGCGCACCAACCAGCCACCGGGTGAGCACACCGGCGTTGAGCCGCTGGTGTATGCCTTAGTTTACGCTGTCTCACCTGTTGAAGGCAACCAGGCAGGTTAACCGCTTCACAAATTTGCGTTGTAGAGAAAAAAGAATATAAATAGGGTTAACAAATTCCTTCGTTGGACGAACCCTGATGCCCCTGCTTTGGCTCTCTCTCGCCTTCGTTATTGGTATTTTGCTCGCGGAACTCTCCAGCCTGCCCGCTTACACCTGGTTGATCCTCTGTGCCTTGGGGGTCGCATTAATCCTGGCTGAGAAATTCATCCTGCATTCCACGTCAATTTGGAAGAGAGTTCGCCTGGGTGTCCCAGTCTACCCGGGTCTTTTGCTGCTCATAATCAGTCTGGGGATGTTGAGAGCTATCACTGGTCAGCCGGTCACGGCTGAGTCCTCGCTGGCGAATTACAATGGTCGCGGCACCTACACGATTACCGGTCGCGTTAATGCGCCACCTGACCAGCGCGAAAACGCCGTGTACTTGGATATTTCTGCCATCGAGATCGAGGACCCGCTTGCCAGCGATCCGTACGCGGCAACATGGAGGGTCAGTGGCAACGCCAGGGTGCGCTTTCCAGCTAGCGTTGAGTATCGCATGGGTGAGGTGCTGCGCTTCACCGGCGACCCACTCACCCCGTCAGACGGCGAGCGGTTCTCGTATAAGGACTACCTCGAGCGTCAGCATATCGCCACCGTGGTTTACCATCCCCGGCAGGTGAGCGTGGTTGAGATCGCCCGCACCTGGTCGTTGCGCGCCGCGCTGGAAGACCTGCGGCAGGGTGCCAGAGAGGTCATCTTTTCCATCTACCCGCAACCCGAATCCTCACTTCTGGCCGGTATTCTGCTCGGGTTGGAACAGGACATTCCGGACAGCCTGAAAAAGGCATACCAGCAATCCGGAACGGCGCACATCATCGCTATCTCGGGGTTCAATATGGGTGTGCTGGCAGCCGCGTTTTCCTACTTGTTCAACCGCTTTTTCAACCGCTACCTGGCGGCGCTGGTCTCGGCAATGGCGATCATTTTATACACCGTATTCGTCGGCGCATCACCCTCCGTAGTGCGGGCTGCCATCATGGCGGTGAGCGCTTTCGGCGGTCACCTGGTCGGACGGCGTCAATCCGGGGCGAACGCGCTTGCGTTCACCGCTGCTTTGATGTGCGCCGTCAACCCGCTCTTGATTTCCGACGTAAGCTTTCAGCTCTCTTTCTCCGCCACGCTGGGGCTGGTACTTTTCGCTGAACCGCTTGGCGCGTGGGCAAAAACGCGCCTGGGCAGATTGCTGCCGGAAACCGCCGCGGCGAGAATTGCCGAACCGGTGAGCAATTACCTGCTCTTCACACTCGCTGCACAGCTGCTCACCCTGCCCATCATCGCTTATCATTTCGGTCGCATCTCACTCGTCTCGCTTCTGGCAAACCCGCTCATCCTGCCTGTTCAGCCGCCGCTGCTGATCTTGGGGGGCATCAGCGCTATCGCCGGGGCAGTCAGCCCGCTTCTGGGGAGGGTGGCAGTCCTGTTCGTGTGGCCGCTGGCTGCCTATTCCAACTTCATTGCCGAGCGCTTTTCTCGTCTTGACTGGGGCAGCCTGATAGTCAATGCGCGCATCGCTCTGTATATCCTGGCGATAATCATTCTTTTCGTCCTGCTGTTTGTATTTCGCACCTTCTTCACCAAAGTTTTCAAAGGCAGATTCTACTGGATCATTTTCCTCCTGTTGATGGGGGCAGTAACGGTCTTCTCGATCCTTCTGCACCAGCCTGACGGCAACCTTCACCTCCACCTGCTGCATACCGGGGAGGAAACCGTGCTCATGCTCAAAACCCCCTCCGGGCAGACCGTGCTTTTTGATCCCGGCAATGAGACGAACGAGATCAGCGCGGCGATCAGCCGCCAGCTTTCGCCTTGGCGTTTCCAGATAGACCAGGTATGGTTGAGCAACTCTGGTGGAGCGCGCTACCTGGCTGAACTCAATGAACGCATCCCAGTTAAATCTGTGATCCTGCCGCCCGTGGTGTACCTGGCTGGCGCGGAAAGCAAACCCGTCGCCATCCCAACTGACCTTTCGCCAGTGAAGCTGGCACCCGGTGAAGAAGTCGTGCTGAATGGCAACCTCACCATTTGCGTGGTCGCGGAGAGCCTCGACAGCGCTGCCCTCTTCATCACCCACGGCGCGGTGAAGATGCTCATCCCCAATGGCGTGGATTACGCGCTGATCCGTGAGCAGAACGCAGCCGCGCTCGATGACCTTTCCATTCTCGTTCTGGGGGAAGCTGACATCAGCTACATCCCGCCGCGCGTGTGGCTGGCGCACCACCCGCAGCTCGTGGTCTGGAACAGCCCCGCCCTCAGCCCGGCTGCGGGATGGTACTCCCTGGATTTCGCAGATCAGATTTCTATCCTGTCCAATGGACAGGAACTCTTTATTGAAACAGAGAATTGACAATTCAAGCCCCAGGAGATTAATCACGATTTGATTTTTCAGGCTAGAATAAACGCATGGAAAAACCCTTGAAGACGCGTAAAACACCGGGCTTCCTCTACTACCTGCTGCCCTCGCTGGGGGCGATACTGTGGGTGGCTGCCTTCATCGGCGTGCTCACCAAGGGCTCACAGATGGTCAACGCTGATGGCGACCTGGCCATGCACATCGCGGTTGGTGAGTACATCCTCGAGAACCGCACTGTGCCCCTGTTCGATGTGTTCTCGCACACCATGCCCGGCGAGCCTTACACCCCGCACGAATGGCTGGCTGAAGTGGTCGTCGCGTTGGCGCACCGCCTGATGGGGCTGGATGGCACGGTGCTGCTCACCGGGTTGGTCATCGCCACCTCTTTCTGGCTGGTGCACAGGCGCAATCGACTGGCGTCCAGCTCATTCATCCCGCTGCTGCTGGTGGGAGCGCTTTCCCTTTTGGCTTCTGCCAACCATTGGTTGGACCGCCCGCACATTTTTACTTTCCTCTTCATGGCGCTTTGGATGGCCGTGCTCGAAGCGATGCGCCGCGGCAGGGTCAAGCTCACCTGGTTGCTGCCGCTGCTCATGCTTCCCTGGGTCAACCTGCATGGCGGCTACATGACCGGGCTGATCACCTGGGCGCTGTACGGGTTTGGTCTTGCCTGGGATGGTCTGCTTTTCAAATCCCCTGATTCGCTCGGGCTGCCGGATAAATTCTGGCGCTACTACCTGGCAGGCGGTGCGGCGGCGCTGCTGGCGACCCTGCTCAATCCCTCCGGGATGGGGCTGTGGAAGACCAACCTGGGTTTTCTCGCCAACGACTTTATGGTCAACCATCTCGATGAGTACCGCTCACCCGATTTCCACGATTTTACCTACTGGCCTTTCCTGGTTTTCATCCTGTTGCTTCTGCTGGGGCTGGGGTTGAGTAAAAAGAAAGCCCCCGCAGAGTGGCTGTTCCCGTCCCTGGCTTGGCTGGCGATGGCGCTGTTTAGCACGCGCAACATCCCCCTGTTCGTGATCGTCTCTGCCCCGTGGTTGACGCTGGTGTTGCAGTATCTCTTTACGCAGTGCTCTGAGGCAAAATTCCTGCGTTGGTATCCGCGCGTCGATGGCAACCTGTCTCGAATGGACGCGGCAATGAAAGGGATTCTCTGGCCGGTTCTGGTCGTTCTGATTGCGGTGATCGGGTTGCGCGCGGGAGTGAAGTTCGACAAGCATCAGATCGGCAACAATTTTGACCCACAGATATTCCCGGTCGAGGCGGTGAACTGGCTCGAGAATAATCCGCAAAGCGGCGAGATGTTCAATTACTACATTTGGGGCGGCTACCTGCTTTACCGCGACCAGGCAATTTACAAGGTGTTCATTGATGGCAAGATCGATTTCTATGGTGAAGCTCATGCGAGAGAGTATCTGCAAGTGATCTTCACTGAACCCGGCTGGGAGTCCATCTTGGATGACCACCGTGTGGATTGGGCGCTGCTGCCCGTGGAGGAAAAGTCCGCACAATTGCTGGCAGCCAGCCCTGCCTGGGTGGTCGTCTACCGGGATGATACGGCATTGATCGTGCACCGAAAGTAAAGAAATGTGGTTAATAATTAAATATGCGGCTTTCATCATTGGTAGAAAAATCATTCGCATAGAGGTGGTCTCATGCCCGTTGAAATACGAGAAGTAACAACTCTCCGCCAGCTTAAAACCTTCATCAAGTTTCCGCTCGCGCTGTACAAGAACAATCCGTACTACGTTCCCGCGATCTACAACGATGAATTGAACACCCTTCGCTGGGACCGCAACCCGGCGTTCGAGGACGCGCGGGCGCGCTACTGGCTGGCTTACCGCGATGGCAAGGTGGTCGGACGCGTTGCGGCGATGGTCATTCCTAAACACGCGCAGAAGTGGGGGCAGAACCACATGCGCTTCGGTTGGATCGATTTCATCGACGACGCTGAGGTGGTCAGCGCATTGATGGGCAAAGTTGAAGCATGGGCGCGAGAAGAAGGCAAAGTTGCCGTCCACGGACCGCTGGGCTTTACCGACCTGGATCGCGAAGGCATGCTGGTGGAAGGTTTCGACGAAATGACCACGCTCGCCACCATTTACAATTACCCGTATTACCCCAAACAACTCGAAGCGCTGGGCTATGTGAAGGATGTAGACTGGCTGGACCATGAGTTCACAGTCACCAACCGTTCGGAAGATAAGATCAAGAAGGCTGCCGACCTGGTCGCCAAACGCACCGGTCTGCACCTTTTCAAAGGCAGCAAGAAAGACCTGCACAAGATCGCCCCGCAGATCTTCGAGGTGATCGATCAAGCTTACGAAGAGCTATACGGAACGGTTCCGCTTTCCGAAAAACAGGTGCAGGTGTATATCAACTCATACTTTGGTTTCGTTGACCTCGATTATCTACCCGTGGTGCTGGATGAAAAAGACCGCGTTGTCGCGTTCGGTATCACCTTCCCATCCTTCTCTAAAGCGCTGCAAAAAAACCGGGGATACCTTTATCCATTCGGATTTATCCAAATGTTGCGCGCTATCAAAAAGAATGACCGGGCGGACTTATATCTGGTAGGCGTGCGTGACGAGTACCGCCGCACCGGCATCACCGCGTTAATGGCAAACCAGATATTGCAAACCTTTTTGAATCGCGGCATCAAGTACGTCGAATCGAATCTGACGTTGGAAACCAACCTGGATATTCTCGCCATGTGGAAGTACCTGGATAACCGCCAGCATAAACGCCACCGCAGCTACATCAAGCGGTTCAATCAGGAGCCTGAAGCCTGAGAGGATGACCATAATGCCACAGATCGAAATTCGTGAAGTGACCTCTCCCGTGGAGTTGAAAACCTTTATCTATTTCCCCCGGGTGCTGTACAAGGGCAACCCGTATTGGGTGCCGCCGATGTACCAGAACGTACAGAACACCTTTTCGCCGGAGAAGAACGCCGCCTACGAGTACAGCCGCTCTCGCCAGTGGCTGGCGCTCAGGGATGGCAAAGTAGTGGGCAGGGTGGCGGCAATTCTCAGCGAGGGGCACCGCCAGCGCTGGAACCAGGCATACATGCGCTTCGGCTGGCTGGATTTCGTGGATGATCCCGCCGTCTGCGCGGCCCTGCTTGGCAAGGTGGAGGAGTGGGCGCGCGAGAACGGGTGCAACGCCGTGCATGGTCCGCTTGGCTTCACCGACATGGATCAGGCTGGCATGTTGGTGGAGGGCTTTGATGAACCCGGTACCTTGGCGACCATCTACAACCACGCCTATTACCCGAAATATCTCGAAGACCTGGGCTATGTGAAGGACACAGACTGGGTCGAGTACGAAATCACGGTGCCCAGCGAGCCCGACCCGAAGATCAGTAAGCTAGCCGCCATCATTCTGCACCGCGAGAACCTGCGCCTGGTGAGTTTCACCAGCAAAGATGAGATCCTGGTGTACGCAAAGCGTATCTTCGCTCTGTTTAACGAGAGCTACCGCGAGCTGTACGGGTTCATCCCGCTCAACGAGCGCCAGGTAGATTATTACACCCAGCAATACTTCGGCTTTATCCGCCCGGAGTTCGTGATGGCAGTGGTGAACGCAGCTGATGAGCTGGTGGCATTCGGCATCACCATGCCCTCCCTGACTAAAGCCATGCAGAAAGCCGGTGGCAGGCTGTACCCGTTCGGGTTCATCCACCTGCTGCGCGCGATGAAGAAAAACGACCGCGCCGACCTGTACCTGATCGCAGTAAAACCCGAGTACCAGGGCAAGGGAGTGAATGCCGTGGCGATCGACCACCTCAACAAAGTGTTCATCCAGCATGGCATCCGGAAGGTGGAGTCTAACCCCGAACTGGAGGACAACCACCGCGTGCAGGGGCAGTGGAAGCATTTCGACACCCGCCAGCACAAACGCCGCCGCTGCTACATCAAGCACCTTTCCTGATCGCATCCAACGAACCGGTTCTACTTAACCCTTGACATATAGATAATCGTCTATATAATAAATTTCAGGTAACCCATGAACACAGTCGCTTTTGCCAAAGCCATCGGGGATAAAACCCGCCAGAAGATCATGGCGCTGTGCTGTTGCCGTCAGCTCAGCGTGTCTGAGATCGTGTCGCAAACGGGCGTCACCCAGCCCACGGTCTCGCATCACCTGAAGATCTTGCGCGACGCCGGGCTGGTGAGCACAGAGCGGCGCGGCAAGGAGATCTACTACACGCTCAACCAGCAGCGGTTGGCGCAGGGGTGCTGCAGCGTGGCGGATGAATTCGCGCCCGACATCAACCTGAAATTTGATATGAAAGTGTAATTTTTTTTATTCAACGCATAGAAAACCATCAATATGTAACACAAGGAGAAAAGCATGACAGAACATGAACCTGAAACGATCCGTCAAAAAGTGCGCGAACATTACGCCGCGGAAGCTGAAGAGCGCTCGAAGGCGTCCTCCAGCGGGTGCTGCGGCGGCGGCGATGAAGCAGAGCCTTGCTGCGGGGAGACCTCGCAGCTCTACAACGCCGAGATGCTCGCCAACCTGCCGAATGATGTGACCGATCTGTCCTTGGGTTGCGGCGACCCGGTGACACTGGCGGCCCTGCTGCCGGGGCAAACCGTGCTCGACCTCGGCTCGGGTGGCGGCATCGACTGTTTCCTCGCAGCGGAACGCGTGGGGGCTGAGGGGCGCGTGATCGGCGTGGATATGACCCCGCAGATGCTGGAACGCGCGCGCCGGAACAAAGCCAAGATCGGCGCGGACAACGTGGAGTTCCGCCTGGGCGAGATTGAACACCTGCCCGTCGCGGACAACTCGGTGGACGTGGTGATATCGAATTGCGTCATCAACCTAAGCACCGAAAAAGAGCAGGTCTTTCGCGAGATTTATCGCGTGCTCAAGCCGGGCAGCAAGCTGGCGGTCAGCGATATCGTCACCAACGGCGACCTTCCAGAATCCATCCAGAATGATCTGGCGGCTTGGGCAGGCTGCGTTGCCGGCGCAGTGAACGTTGAGGTGTACAGGCAGGCGATCGAAAGCGCCGGGTTGACGGACGTGGCGGTCAAACCGGTGTACTTCGGACCCGAGATGATGCGCGAAGCGGAGAGCCACATCGACCTGAAGGACCTTGCCGGAATCCCGCCTGAAAAACTGCAATCCGCTATCTTCAGCGCCAAGATCACCGCCCGCAAGCCTTAAAAGTTTGCCAGTTAATACCTTCCGCGCCATTTCTTGATCAAGAGACGGCGCGGTTTTTGTTATTGATCCTGTAACACGAACTTCACGGCGGGCGCGTGAACTACCACCTCGCCCTCAAACTCCGCCAGGATCGACTGCCAGCCGAAGAGCTGCGACTGCACCAGGGTGAAGTCGCGCGGTCCGAGCGGCAGGATGCCCTGCGCTGCCAGCCGGTTTGCCAGCGGCTGCGGCAGGTGCTGCGAGCCAAGGAATAGCTCGTTGAGCAGCAGCGTGTTGTCATCGCCGGCGATGCGATTGATCGAGAGCTTTCCGCATGCAGCGCAACGGTGGATCAGCATCAGTTCGCCCTGCTTCTCCGCCTGGTAGCGCTTGAGCGAGTGCTTCACGGTCAGCCCGAGCGGCTCCATGCGCCCGCGACAAGTGGAAAGGCGGTCGCCTGCCATGCGCTGGTCAAGATGCCGCGACCACAGGCAGTACGGGCAGTGGTTGCGGTTGTTCACGCCGGATACCTCGCGGTTCAGGCTCACCATCGCGCCGCAGTTGGTGCATTTGAACGCGTCTGTGCGGTTGCTCACGTGAGAGCGGCTCGTGCGCGGCGGGTCATATGGGCCGTTCGCGTTGCGCTTGCGGTGGATCTTTTCAAAATTATCAGCAGCGTCGTCGTTCCAACGCTGATGGTTGTGTTTATGCTTCATTTCTGGTTCCTCAAACCAAAAAACCGCGGTGATCCCGCGGTTCCAGATAATCGACTAAATTGATTAACAGAGGGCTGAATGACCTCTAAGTGTCATTAAATGCAAACCACGGGCAAAGGTACACCCGTGGTCGAAAGATCCGGATCAGCGGATCCTTAATTCATCTGGTGCACCCATGCTCTTTTATGGCGGACAATGACCGTAGCTAAAATAAACACAAAACTCTCCTTATCAAACTCCTGCAAAATTATCACACAGAAGGGGCGGGTGTCAAGGATTGGAATGCAACCCCAAGCCGCGCGCTGCTTATAGGTATAATAAGAACATGCCCAAAACGATCAGCCAGTACGTGTGTCAGCAGTGCGGCAAGGTGGTCCCGCGCCAGCTGGGGAAGTGCCCCCAGTGCGGCGGCTGGGACACTTTCGTCGAGGAGGTCATCCAGACCCACAGCGAGCCCGCCAAGACCCACTTGCGCGGGGTGAACGCTCGTTCAGAACCGCGGCGCATGGGAGAGATCGCCGGCGACGCCGAAGAGCGCATCCCGCTGCCCATCAGCGAGTTTGCACGCGTGCTTGGCGGCGGCGTGGTGCCGGGTTCGATCGTGCTGGTGGGCGGTGACCCGGGCATCGGCAAATCCACTTTGTTACTGCAAATGGCGCTCGAGATGGCCGGCACGCAGGAAACCTCCGGTCAGAAGGTGCTGTACGTTTCCGGCGAGGAATCCGAGCGCCAGATCAAGATGCGCGCGCTGCGGCTCACCCGCCTGGCGGCGGAAAACAACGCGCACGCCTTCAGCGACGAGCTGCTGCTGCTCACTGAGACCAACCTGGATATCGTGCTGGAGCATGTGCAGGCGCTCAAACCCGACCTGCTGATCGTGGACTCGATTCAAACGGTGTACCTGCCTGACATGAGCTCGACCGCCGGATCGGTCAGCCAGGTGCGCGAGTGCGCCAACCGCCTGCGCGAGCTGGCCAAGACCAGCGGCATGGCGGTCTTCCTGGTGGGGCACGTGACCAAGGAGGGCGTCATCGCCGGTCCGCGCGTGCTGGAGCACATCGTCGATACCGTCCTCTATCTTGAAGGCGACCGCTTCCAGTCCTACCGCTTGCTGCGCTCGGTGAAAAACCGCTTCGGCGCCACCGCCGAGGTGGGGGTCTTTGAGATGCGCGACCGCGGCATGGTGGAGGTGCTCAACCCCTCCGAGGCTTTCCTCGCCGAGCGCCTGGTGAATGCCCCGGGCTCGGCCATCGCCGTCACCATGGAAGGCACGCGCCCGCTGCTCGTCGAGATGCAGGGGCTTACCAGCCCCAGCAACCTGGGCAACCCGCGCCGCACGCCCAACGGCGTCGACTTTAACCGCCTGCTGCTCATCACCGCCGTGCTCACGCGCCGGTTGGGCATGCGTCTGGCAGAGCAGGACGTGTTTGTTAACGTGATCGGAGGGCTGCAGGTGAGCGAACCCGCCGCCGACCTTTCCATCGCCGCCGCCATTGCTTCATCGATCAAAGATGTGCCGGTAAAAGCCGACACGGTGCTGATCGGTGAGGTGGGGCTCTCCGGCGAGCTGCGCTGGGTGGGGCAGATGAACGCCCGCCTGCGCGAAGCTGCCAAGTTGGGCTTCAAGACCGCCGTCATCCCGCGGCGTGTGCGCACGGGCGAAACACTGCCCGATGGCATCGAGATCAAGGAAGCCCGCTCAGTGCGCGAAGCGCTTAACCTCGCGCTGCTGTCAGATAAGTAATGTTGCATATGATTGGAGGAACACATGGCTGAAAACAATATTCTCGAATGGGGTCCTGTCTCACTGGTCAGGCGCAACCACGGTTTGGAGCACGCCACGCTCAATCTGCTGGCGAAAGAACTGCCGGGGCTCGCCTTCGCCGGTCACTCCGACCAGAAGGGATTCTGGATTATCGGCGATGTCTCCACAAACAAACTACTCGAAACCGTACAGGAGGCCTTGCGGCGCATGAGTGCCGGCGAGAGAAACCTGGCGCTGCACGCCAACTGCGGCACCAACTTCGTCACCACTGGGGTGATCGCCGGCACGCTCGCCTGGCTGGCCACCTTGTTTGGAGGCAATACTTTCAAGAAAAAACTCGACCGCTGGCCGCTGCTGATGATGATCGTCACTGGGTCGCTGGTCGCCGCCCAGCCGCTCGGACCCAAGGTGCAGGCGAAGATCTCCACCTCAGGCGAGCCGGGCAACCTGAAGATCAAACAGATCGTGCGCTACGAACGCCAGGGCCCAGGGCTGCACCGCGTGCTCACCGCTGATGTCGCGCCCGAACCCACTACCACCACCGCCAACCTGGAGAGTTGATTTTGGCGCTGGCGAACCTCCATCTTCTGCGCGGAGATGACCAGTACAGCGTCAAGCTGCGCGTGCAGCAGATACAGGCGTCGCTTGGCTCGGATTTCGATGCAGCGATGAACCTCTCACGCCTGGATGGGCGCAGCGTGCCGATCGAGGAGATGCGTACTGCGGTCTCCACGCTGCCGTTCTTCGGTAGCAGCCGTCTGGTGATCATCGACCAACCGCTGGGCAAGAGCGAAAAGAGTCGCCAGGAACCTTTCACCGCCATGCTCAACGCAGTGCCCCCAACCACGCACCTGGTGCTGGTAGTTGAGGATCATCAAAAGTGGCGGCGTACCCAGGGCGGTTGGCAACAGGTGTGGGAGATGCTGAACGACTCCCATTGGCTGGTGAAGTGGTTCAACGCCAATCCTCAGTCTGAGATTATCGACGCCGGACTGCCGGACGCGCACCGCATGCCTGCCTGGATCACAAACGAAGCCAAACGCCAGGGCGGCAAAATCGAGCCCGCCGCCGCCAGTGAATTGAGCGAGCACACCGGCAATGACACCAGCATCGCCAGCCAGGAGATCGCTAAGCTGCTGATGTACGTCGATTTCAAGCGCGCCGTCACGCGCGAAGACGTGCTGGAATTGGTCTCCGCCGAGGGCAGCGCAGACGTGTTCGATATGCTCGACAGGCTGATGACCGGGCAGACCAGGGAGGCGCAGGCAATGATGCGCCGCCTGCTGGATGACTCGCAGCCCGAGATCATCCTCGGCGCGGTCATCCACCGCTTCAGGCAGTTGCTGCTCGTCAGCGAAACACTGGAGTACGGCGAAGACCCCGCGGATGCCGCGCGCAAGTTGGGCATCCTGCCCAAAAGGGTGGTCGATTACACCAACGCTGCCCGGCGCTACGGACCCGACAAGCTGGAACGGCTCTACCATCACCTGCTCGAGATCGACCTGCAAGCCAAGACGTCGCAAGCTGACCTCGCCTCGAACCTGGAACTGCTGGTGCTGGAAACTAATAATTAATTCTCGAAATTATTATTCACAGAGGATAACAATGACTCACCTGTTCGACCCCTTCACGCTCAAAGATATTACGCTGCGCAACCGCGTGGGCGTTTCACCGATGTGCCAGTACAGCTACCGCGATGGATTCTCCAACGATTGGCAGGTGGTGCACCTGGGCACGCGCGCCGCAGGTGGCGCTGGGCTGGTCATCGCCGAGGCCACCGCCGTGGAAGCGCGCGGTCGCATCACCCCCTTTGACGTGGGCCTCTGGTCAGATGCGCACATCGAGCCGCTGCAGCGCGTGACCCGCGTGATCAAAGAGAACGGCGCGGTCGCGGGCATCCAGATCGCGCACGCTGGTCGCAAAGCCTGCACCGGTAATCCGTGGAGCGGCGGCAAACCCGTTCAACCGGACGACCCTGACTGGTGGCAGGTGGTAGGCGCCAGCCCGCTGGCCTTCTCACCCGCGCACCAGGTACCGCAGGAACTCACGACCGCAGCCATCGGCGAGATGCGCAGCGCATTTGCGTTGGCTGCGCGCCGCAGCCTGGAAGCCGGTTTCGAATGGATGGAGATCCACGGCGCACACGGTTACCTGCTGCAATCCTTCTGTTCACCGCTTTCTAACAAACGTACAGACCGCTACGGCGGGTCGTTCGAGAACCGCGTGCGCTTTCTGCTGGAGGTGGTGCAGGCGGTACGCGGCGTGTGGCCGGAGCACCTGCCGTTGACCGTGCGCATTTCCGGAACCGAGTGGGTGGAGGGCGGCTGGACGCTCGAGGAATCGGTGGTGTTAGCACGCCTGCTCAAGGCTGAAGGCGTTGACCTGGTGGACTGCTCCTCCGGTGGCAACCTGCCCAGCGCGCCTGTGCCGACCAACCCCGGTTACCAGGTCTTCATCGCCGAAGCGGTGCGCAAAGGGGCGGGCATCGCCACCGCGGCAGTGGGGCTGATCACCACCGCGCAGATGGCAGAGGACATTGTACGCAACGGTCAGGCAGACGTGGTGCTGCTGGGGCGCGAGCTGCTGCGCAATCCGTACTGGGCGCTGCATGCGGCAAAGGAGCTGGGGCAGCCCTCCCCGGTGCCGCCGCAGTACCTGCGCGCTTTTTAATTTTTCCCCTCATACTTAAACAAAAAGCGGCTGGATCTTCTCCAACCCCTTTATTTTCAGTACTTAAGTACCGTCTCGCGCATCTCCCCCCATTTGAGCGCATCGGCGATGCCCTGCTCGATAGACAGCTCAGCCTTCCAGTGCAGCAGGCGGTAAGCCTTATCGGCGTTGGTGTAAGACCCCGCTACGTCGCCGGGGCGCGGGCCAGTCTCGCGCTTGTTGATGGTTTGCCCGTACACCTTCTCAAAGGCGGTCACCAGCTCGTGCACGGTAACGCCGCGCCCGGTGCCCAGGTTGATGACCAGGTAGTTGTCGCGTGGGTTGCCGGCGCGCTCGAAGACCTTGTCGAAATCGGTAACCGCATTGACATGCGCGCGCGCCAGGTCCCACACGTGGATGTAATCGCGGATACCCGTGCCGTCGCGCGTGGGGTAATGCGTGCCGGTGATCTGGAACTCCGGCTGGCGCCCCTGTGCGGTATCGACCAGCTTGCCGAGCACGTGGGTGGGGTGCTGTACATGGATGCCGCTGCGCAGTTTCGGATCCGCGCCAATTGGATTGAAGTAGCGTAACGCAATACCTTTCATGCCGTAAGCGGCGCAGTAATCTTTCAGCACCAATTCCATCATCAGCTTGGTGCGCGAGTAGGGGCTGTTGGCGTTGAGCGGGGCTTCCTCGGTGACCATGAAACCGGGCACCACGTCATACAACGCGGCGGAGGAACTGAACACCACCCGCCCATAACCAGATTTGTACAGGGTGTGAAAAAACTCAATGGATTTGGCAACGTTGTCCTGGTAGTACTCATAGGGGCTGCTGACAGAATCAGGCACCACGATTAGCGCGGCGCAATGCACGGTCGCCTGAATGTCTGGGTGATCGCGCAGTAGCTGCGTGACCAGTTTTTCGTCGGCGATATCGCCGTTATAGAAGATGCGTCCGCGGGTGAATTCCTCCCGTCCGGTGACCAGCGAATCCAGGATGATGGGGGTGTGACCGGCGTCCTCGAGGGCTGAGCAAATGGTGCTTCCGATGTACCCCGCACCTCCGGTGATAAGGTATTTCATACGCCTCCTGTAATTGGATCTATTAATTGAAGCGCGATCAATCACGGCTGGTCGCTGAGCTCAAGTATACCCAAAACCACGGTTTTTTGGCTGTTCGTTCAAACGACATTCATATCGGTTCAATATCGGCTGTAACTACATTTGTAATTACATTTGACTATTCTTTTACCAACCGATATGCTATACTGTTTCAATAATTCTTAGAGTAAAAAAAGGAGAGTGTACTTATGGTCTCAAAAACGAGAGCAATTTCTCACGCCGCGACTTTTTAAAGAAGACCGCGATCGCTGGCGCAGGAGTGGCAGCATTTGCCGCTGGTTGCGCACCCAAGACAGTCTCTGAAGGATCAACCACAGGGAAGGCTCCTGAATGGAGCAAAGAGGCGGATATTATCGTCGTCGGCAGCGGCACCGTAGCCGTCGCCGCCCTGGTGGCTGCTAAAGAAGGCGCTAAAGTCATCGTGGTTGAAAAATCCCCTGCGTTCGGCGGCACCACTGCCGCATCCGGCGGCATGTTCTGGGTGCCTAATAACTACGTCATGGCGGAACAGGGCATTGAGGATTCCCGCGAAGGTGCCATCACCTATCTGAAGCGCATCACCGACGGACAATCCAATGATGAGCTCATCGAAGCCTATGTTGACGCCGCCCCCAAGATGACTGAATACCTGCGTGATCAATTCGGTTGGACCTTCGGCTTGGGTGCCAGCCGCAGCTTCCAGGACTACTACACAGGTGAAGGCTCGGTTCCCTACGGCCGCTCAATTTTAATGACTGTAGATGGGCAGACGGTTCCAGGTTCTGGCCTCTACCAGGCGTTCCGCGCCGCGCTGGAGGAGATGGGCGTTGAATTCCTCTTTGATACTGCCGGGAAGGAACTGGTCACAGACGACACGGGCAAGGTCATCGGACTTCTCGCTGAAAGCGCAGGCGCCCAGATCGCCATTAAAGCCAACAAGGGCGTCATCCTGGGCACCGGCGGGTTTGATCACAACCGCGAATGGACCAAGCACTTCCTGCGCGGACCCATCCACTTCTCCAACGCCGTCATTACCAACACTGGCGATGGACACAAGATGGGCATGAAATTAGGCGCTTCTCTTCGCAATATGAACGAGAGCTGGGGTCTTCCCGGTTTCGTGCTGGATGCCGAAAAACTACGAGGTGAAGTTGACTGGCAGATGTACCGCGGCAAACCAAACGCCATCGTCGTCAACAAGTACGGCGAGCGCATCGGCAACGAATCCTCCCCCTACGAGCAATTCCAGCGCTCCTTCTGGTATTACGATTCCGGACTGATGGAATACCGCAACACCCCATCCTTCTGGATCGCGGACGCCACCTATGCCCAGTATTACTTCTTCCCCGGCTCCAACTACCAGATGGGCGTCGTGCCTGAGTGGATGACTGTCGCTGATACGCTCGAAGAGTTGTGCGACAAGCTGGGCATCGCTTACGACGGTCTGCAGAAAACTCTCGAGGTCTTTAACCCGAATGCGCTTGAGGGCGTCGACCCGTTCTGGCATCGCGGCGAATATCCTTTCGACATTGACACCGCCGGCGATCATACGGGACGCACCGACCTTAAGAACGCGTGCCTCGCCCCCATCGAAACCGGCCCGTTCTACGGCGCCGCTTACTACCCCGGCACCTGCGGCACCAACGGGGGACTCGAGATCAACAAACACGGCCAGGTCATCAACCTCGACGGCGCTCCCATCGAAGGGCTGTACGCGGTGGGCAACACCTCGGGCAGCGTGATGGGCGCGGCTTACCCGGGGGGCGGTGGAACACTGGGCGCTGGCTTCGCCTTCAGCTATCTGGCAGTATTGCACGCCCTGGCTGAAACCCCCGCAGCTTAAAACACAAACTGCTGGCAACCCAGATAACAACATCCGATGCGCGCATCGGATGTTGTATTTATATTCAGGGTATCAACACGAGGGAATTAACTTAAGCCAGCAGCGAGATAATCAGTGCCACCAGGCCTACAGCAGAGAATACCCCACCCAGGATCACAAAGAGTTTGCCGCCGGAGGCGCTGGTCTCCAGCACGGAGTCCTTGGGCTTATCGGGATTGTAGTACACATTGGGGCGCGCGCCGATCGGGTAACGCGCGGTGATCTCAACAGCCTTGTTGTGATTGAAGCGGTTTGCGCCAAAGGCGATGCGCTTGCCGGTGAAGGGCTGCCCCATGACAGAGAAACTATATTCCACCACCGGTTCGAAGGTTACCGAGGAGCTGCCGTCCTCATCGGTACTCTCGTGGCGCACGACCTCAGAGCGCATCACCGTGCCGGGCATCGAAGGCCAGGATTGCGCGGCTTTGGCGCGTTTCGTGGCAACGAGACCGACGATCAAGAAGATGACACCAAGCACTAAGAAAACCAAACCAAACATCCACCAGACCATTTTTCACTCCTTTAAAAATAATATTTATTCGGGGAACAGGATGGCAAACAGACCAACCAGTATGCCAGCGACGATGAAGAAGATGCCGGGCACTAGCGAGCGCATGCCCTCGGTGGATTTCGGTACCAGCACGCTTTCGGTAGGTTTCGCTGGGTTGTAATACACATCGGGGGTTGCGTCCACTGTGAACTTCTCACAGATGCGCGAGGCAACCAGGTAATCGTAGTTGGTCTGCCCGAAGATCACGTTACGGCTGTTGTAGGTCTGCCCGTCAACGTTGTATTCGTAGACCACGTTTGGCACAAAAGCGATCGTGGCTTTGCCGGTCGGGTCGCGGTAGCGGTCTTCGACCACCTCGGAGGTCACCACGCGCCCCTGTACTGTCGGCCACGCTTGCGCCTGTTTGGATTTTAACCTGCCACCCACGGCGTTGCGCATGAAAAGCACGCCAACGGCGATGAGCCCGAGCATAAAAGCAATGGAGACAGCCATTCAAAACTCCAGGAAATGAGATAGCCTATTATACCCGCGCCTTTGATTTAGAGGAGCGACTGCGCCCAGGCAGCAGCGCGTTCCAATTCACCCTCTTTCAGCGGACCCTCGGATGCGAGCACGATGAACCCGTCGCCGGGGATGGCAAGCGCCGCGCCCTTGTCGGTGAGCGCTTTCTCGATGATGGGGGCTGCGTATCCGCCCTTCTTGACGATCAGGCGGAAGACAGGGTTCTTAATGGAGTTAAGCGGGATGCGCGTGTCGAAGGCGGCGGCGCGCACGCCGTTGAGCGCGCCGGCGGGCAGCGCAGCCAGGAAGTCGGTGACCGCTGGGGTGGGCTTGAAGCCGCGCGTGGGCGAGCCGACCAACAGGGCATCCACACCGCTGAGGTCGGTGGGCGTGACCGCGCTGATGCTCTTCACGGGCGTGCCAGCGCCGAGCGCATTGCCGATGGCGCGCGCGACCTTCTCTGTATTGCCAAAAACAGAATCATAAATGACCAGGGCTTTCACGTTGTACTCCTGCGAGAAGATGGGAAACTAATCGATTGCGATTATAGCAAGGTTGAAGCGTTCCGTACCTTGCGTTTTTGTGAGGGGGGAAATCAAAAATGTGACACGCTTTAGGGCACGCCAAATTTGATCTATGTGGTTATTTTGAAATTAATACAACAACAAATTGAATTTAGGGGTTTCTAAATCTGTTTCTTTTCGTTAATCCATTTTAGCTGATATGAATTTGGCACAACCGGTTCTTTATATTTGATTTGCGGTTGAGACTCCACTTCATCGCCCCACGAAATCCAGTTATTTCTAGTCCGCCTTGCAAAAAGCTCCACAAATGGACCTGGGCTACAGGACTCAATAATCTCGTATAGTTCGTCGGGTTTAATTGAATGTCCTCTTTTTTGGGAAGAAATAATGTTTTCTTGACTTCTCCCGGGTTGCAAGGTTCTTAATTGTCCTCGATTACCAAAAAGGACTACCTCGGTTACGTTACGAAAATAAAAGCCTACGCCTCTTCTGTCTGGTCCTCCATCTTTACGAACCTTGTACCAGATTAACATTGTTTTGTATTCAAAGCCCCATTCTTTCATTACCTGTAATCCCAATTCAATTAATGCGTTGGGAACCCATAAATATAAATGTGACTTTGGTAAGGCCAAATCCTTTACAGGCATGGAAAGTATTTCTTCGTTTGTCATCGTGTGATATCGATACAAACGTTTATGTTCTGGTGCCATTTTCCCAGTTCTGTTTTGAAATTTCCAGGGAGGGTCGGCAAGTATTGTTCCAAATTTTCCCAACTTAACAAAATCAGAGTAATCATTCATCTTCTAAGTATAACCCTCTTGTGATCCCAAATACTAATACTGGGCAACCTCCCCCACTACCGCCTTCAAGTCTTGGAATGAGTTTATTCCAGTGCGTCGTAGAATTTCCGTAACTTTTCCCTTTACCCAATTGATCAAATAGTCCCTGAAGTTCTGAGCATCGCGTTATTATTATTCCCACACTGATAACCCTTAAATCAAATAATAATCGGAAATTATTAAGGTCTCTGTCGAAAAATGGATCCTTATTATTCCATTCGAGTTCTACAGCAACTCCATTCTTGAAATTGTCAACTTTGTGCGTTGGAGAATCTCTTTCTACTCCGTCAACAATGATCCCGGTATCGAACGAAGTTTCTGCCCATCCGAATTGATAGAAAAGATTGTCGATCCTATTAGCGATAGGAGATTTTCCACCGCCAGGTTCTAATATTTCGGAACGAAGGAGTCGAAAATTTGACAATACATTAATGATTTCGTTCCACTCTACGGGAAAATCCTTTTCCAAGATAGCTGAGGCATGTCTCCATTCTTGTATCTGATAATTATTCCTGATAAATTCGGGAAGATTTTCTGTGCCCATTTTTTCCTTTTTCCCTCATAGGTTCCAAAACCTTTTTGAGATTTTTCGAGAATACAATATTTCTCAAGGTCGTTAGAAACGATCACCTATTCGCGTAAAGCATATAAAAAATAGCTTTTGATTTGTAACTTATAGTATATCAATTCTGAAAATAAATCTGAAATCGTTGATGAAATCGTTGAATCTGGTAACTCTCGTTTAATATTTCTTTCCTCTTTGTATTTACAAGAACCTTCTAGCCCATATATAAATCCCGGTAATCTATTCGCGATAGCTACTGCAAACCCAGTTGTGTCTTTTATCTTAAAGTAACCATCCGATTTAAAACTCTCCAGCAATAAGCTGCTTTCTTCGGTACTTGTGCACAAAACATAAGAGTTAACTCCGTGTTGCGTTAATGCGACAATGCTATTTTTCCCATCCGTTCCATATAGTACATTTTTCCCCTCTGTTGGGTCTCCAATTTGTTCATCTGGATTTTTCTTGAATTGAACAAAAGTACTTAGCCTAATTCGTCCGGTGGTAAAAAAGTCGTTAATATAATCTTGGTTTAAATATCTAAACACCTCTGGAGTCTTAATACTCCAGTTTCTAATTACAACAGGTACTGTAATCATAGTAACCTCCTTTATTGATGTAAATCGTTAGTTGATTTTACAATCCCAGAATTGTACTTTACTAGCTTTTCCCAGTTTATCTCGCCGTTGTCATTACAATAATCGAGCGAAAACTCTTTGGTGAATTTATTGATCATATTCGCATGTAATTGACTGTATTCTTCGTTTTTTATTCTGGCATTACGTCCTAATGGTTCAATAATGTCTAAATAAAGGTTCTCGTCACCAGAAATAAAGCTCCAAAACCGTTGTCCACAGTATTTATAATATTGACCCTTGTCTGGTTTGTTATCCTTTCCGTAACAACAACCATTAACGGCCACTACATCAATATGTGCATTCCCCGTTCTCAGTACTCGTTTTGCTGTAGTGAAATCGTTGATCATTTTTTTAATTTGCGATGCGTTTCCCCAATTTGGCCCTGATTTGATCGAAACGATAAATCTCTTGTCATTATTATCAAATTCAAGATCGATTCCGTGAATGCCTGACTTCCTTCCGCCGAATGCGATACCATTGATATAAATTGCCAAACCTTCAAGCCAGTTGCCAAATATGGTCTCTTCGTTTGACGAGATGTGAGCGTCAATGAAGCCTCGCACAATCATTTCAGAAGTAACCATGTGTTTTGCTTTAAACAGATAGGGATTTTTTCTCTTTAGGACATCAGAGAGTTTCAAGGAATTTAAACTCGCTATCCTACCCTCGTGAAATTCACCAATGTGATTTTCGACATAATCGCGAATTAGATTTGGGTCAAATTCATTCATCCTTTTTTCCATTTCTGTTTGCGTCTGCTTGCAACCTGTTTATAGCAAGTTCGCAATAATCTTGGTTTATATCGATCCCCATGTAATCACGACCCAATCTATTCGCAGCAACACAAGTTGTTCCTGACCCATTGAATGGATCAAGTATTAGATCTCCCGGTTTGGTGAAAAGCTTTATGAACCATTCTGGAAGTGCGACAGGGAAAACAGCAGAATGTTGCTGGTTGTAACATTCCGTAGCCATGTGCAACACATTGCTCGGGTAAACCATATCCCGACCTACCCAATTCTCGATTCGCTTTCCGAACCCACTCCCAACTCGTGAATTATCCCTTTTTTTGTCAGTTTCTGATAAATTCTTTAACCGGCTTCCTGCCCAATCCCCCACGGGGACCATGACCTCGTCTTGGTACATATTGAACTTGCGTTGTTTTGTAAAATGCAGCAACCGTTCCCAATTATCGCGAAAGCGGTTAGGCCATTTTCCGGGATGGCTGTTCTTTTTATGCCACATATATTCTTCCGTCCAAACCCAACCTTGACGACGCATTTCGAGAATTAATTCTATAACGTATGTATGTCTTTCCCCATCGACAACCCTTTCTTTGATGTTTAACACGAAAGAACCTTTAGGGTTTAAAACTCGAAGGAATTCTTTGGCTTTGGGGACGAACCACGAAACATACTTGTCAGGCTTAATTCCTCCATACGTATTAGACCTTTGATCGGCATAGGGCGGTGAAGTGAATATAAGATCGACCGAATTATCTGGAATCGATTTGAGAACGTCTTCACAATCACCATTAATAATCGTGTTGCGGTAACCCGCCGTGATTAATGAGTTGTCCTCGGAAAAATCATTAAACAGTGGGATTTGAAGCTTTTGAATATCATACAGGGTTTTTGTTTCACCAATATCCATCCCATTATTTTGAATAGTTCTATAAATCACACAGGTATTTGTCATAGAGTGATTAAACCATAATTTTTTTATACTGATCAAGAATTCTATTTATTGCATAAAAACAACTCTGACCAGCCGCGAGTCAGGTACAACCCCTGTATCTCCGGTATAATCCCTATGGTCGCATCCATCCACATTCGAGGGACTATGAAAAACCCGAAGTTCAAGTTAATCCAGCAAGTCATCCTGGTTCTCGGTATCGTGCTGCTCGTCGTCTTCCTCATCCCCACGCCCGGCACCGGCAACATGGATACCTGGGTGCGCTGGATCGACGAGGCCAACAACCTGGGGCTGCTCAAGGATTACAGCCTCAACCACGATACCTACCCGCCGCTCACGCTGGTGATCCTGTTCGGCGTCGGTAAGCTCAGCCAGTGGCTCAACATCTGGATCTACACCGCGATCAAAGCTGCCATCGCCGCCTTCCTGCTGCTCACCACCCTGGTGACGCTGTGGGCGACCAAGAACCTGCTGCTCTCCCTGCTGCTGCTGGGCGGGCTGCTGATCAACAGCGTGGCGCTGGGCCACCTGGATATCTTCTTCGCGCCGACCCTGGTGCTGGCATTGTGGGCGCTCAAAGAAAAGCGCCTTACGTTCTTCACCATCGCCTTCTGCCTCTCCTTCCTCACCAAGTGGCAGCCGTTGATCATCGCCCCGTTCATCGCGCTGTACATCCTCGGCATCGACCGCCTGCGCGACTGGAAGCAGATCTCCCTGCGCGCGATCCTCAAGCAAATCCTCGCCCCGGCAGCCGTCATCCTCGCGCTCACCTTCGTCATCTTCGGGCTCAAACCCGTGCTCGCCGCCTTCGCGAACGCCAGCGACCACCACTTTCTGAGCGGCAACGTGCTCAACCTCAATTGGATCATTACGCACTTCCTGCACGTGTTCAACCCCGCGCAATACGGACCCCTGGTCAACGGTCAGGCGCAGTTGATCCTCGGCCCGCCGGATTCCGTAAAACTGGTTCCCAGGCTGCTCTTCTTCGCCGTGTACGCGCTGACGCTGGTCGTGTTCTTCAAGCGCGAGAAGACCTTCACCAACCTGGTGTGGTTCTCGCTGCTGGGATTCTGGGCGTACGTTACGATCAACACCGGCGTGCACGAAAATCACTGGTTCGTGGCGATCATCCTCGCAGCGCTGCTCTACTGGGCGGAGAAGCCGCACCTCTACACCATGCTGACGGTGATGCTCATCGGCAATGTGAACCTGCTGGTGTTCAACGGGCTGGATGGCAGGCAAAACGAGTTCAGCCGCGTGATCAGCGGCGTGGATATGGCGCTGGTGATCGCGGTGTTCAACGTGGTGGTGTTCGCGGTCTACTGGGTGTCTGCCGTGCTGCCGCGCGAGCGTAAGAAGCAGCCCGCGCCAGCCGTCGACTGAGACCCTGCTGTTGTATTTAAGCTAATCCAGGAATTGCTGGTAGAGGTCGTCCCGTACGAATACCGAGCCGAAGCCGGTCTTGTATGCCAGCGTATACCCGTCCACCTCGCCATTGATGGCGTCGCCGTAGAACGCCACCATCTCACGCATCTGCGCTGGGTCGATGGCGGTCTCGATCTTCGCCGCGTCTGAGAACTATAGCATGTTCTCCCATTCCACAAAGAGCACGTCCGCGTTGATCTCCCTGATATACGAGTAATCCGCCAGCTGCCATCTGTACTCGATATGGTAGGTGTCCCTCTCCGCCACGTAAGCGCGCCAATCGCGGTAGATCCACAGCTTGCGCTCGAGCTCGATCTGCGAAAGTACGGCAGGCTCAACCCGGAGGTACAACTGGATGCTGGCGGAATCGCGTTCCCGGTTGAGTACACCGCGCACGCTCTCCACGCTGCTACGGATGTTCAGGAACAGAATCACCAGCACCAGCAGCGCCGTCCTGCGCCCGGCAGCGGATCTGCGGTCTGTCGCCGATGCCTGCCGGGCAGTGATGGTTTCCGGCATGAGCACCGCCAGGAACGAGATCACCGGCAGGGCGATGGGCAGCAGGTAATGCGTGCGCATGGTGGAGGCGAAGAGCAGGAAATAACCCGCGTACCCGATCGTCCAGGTTAACACCACGATGGCGGCGGTGCGTTTGGTTTTGATGAACAGGCTGTAGACCAGCGCGATCAGCCCCGCGAGCATCAGCAGCAGCGAACCCGGGTCGCCGCGGAAGATCTCAGCCACCTGGTGGAGCATGCTGCCGCCGGTGTTGCCCACCACCCAAAAGCCGAGCGTGTTCTCTCTGAGCAGTTGTGTGAAAGCCGCCACGATCTCCGCGCGTTCCTGCGGCAGCAGCAGGAGGGGATTGGAAACGATGATCGTGAGCAGCATCAAGCCGATGAAAGCGGCTGCACGCAGCAGAGCCTGCTGAATGGTCACGCGGCGCTGGAGCAACCCGTACACGATGTAGACCGCGTAGGTCAGCACGAACAGCACTCCCAGGATCTTCACCCCGAACGCCAGCCCCACCGCCACGGCGGAGAAGAAGAAGTTTCGCCCAAAGCGCAGATCGTCGCGCACCAGGAAGAAGATGGTCAGCACCGAGAACAGCACCAGCAGGCTGTCGGGGTGCCACCACATGTTGTTGCTGACCACCGCCGGCAGGCTGAGCATGAGCAGGAACAGCAGGATGGCGCGCAGCCGTGAGCGGAATTGCGTTTGCATCCACACCAACAGCAGCGCGGCGAGGATCATCGGCAGCACGCTGATTGCCTGGCGCAGCACCATCACGATCACCGGGGTGTTCGCGCTCCAACCGCTGCCCAGCATCAGTTTGACCGGCAGGATCGACAGCGCGGACAAGAAGTAGAAGGGGTAGCCGTAATAGTAGTGTTGGTACACGACGAAGTTGCGCAGCGACTGGTAGGGCGTCTCGCCAGGGGTGAGCATGCGGATGACATGGGGGTACTGCGCGAACTCGTCATGCTGAAAGACCGAGAGCATGGTCGCGTCGCGCGCTCCGGTGAGGTTGGGGAAAATGAAAACGCTGAAGTAAAGCAGCCCGATGAGGGCGAGGATCAGGAAAGTGGTCTTTTGGTTTCGATCCATGTGCTGAGTAACCGCCTGTGCTTGAGCGCGGAGGATAAGTACCCCTCCATTTTACTTTATCCCGGGCGCCGCGTGCTATTCACTGAAATTTGCGCCGCTTGGTGGGATAAAAAAGAAAAGGTTCAGGGATTCCTGTTTTTTTGATGGAACGTTCTGAGATACCCGGCAGTGTCATCATTTGGATGGGACCTCAGATACCCAAAAAGCCTGGTTGCTCACCGACCTCTACCCCGCCACTGACAGCCCGGAGCTAAAAATCGACTTAATGGAACTCGAGACACGGCCTGCCGCGCTCGAAGCCAAGCGCCCCCTGCTCACCGACTCCATCAGCCAGGCGAAACTGCTCCTCTTCATCGGCGAACTGGAAGCCCACTACTGCATCTGCCGTCGCGCCGGGCGTGCGCGGAAAACTGGTCGAGTTGTTAAAATCTCTGTGATTAACTTTTGATCCCTTCATCCATCCACCAGTCTTCTTCAAGCCGTAATCCAGGTGGATGGTGACATACACCACTCCGCTGGAAGGGACCACACCACTGACAGTGACGATCGTTGATGAACCGATCTCCCGGGTGGCATAATCCTCCGGCGTGATGATTTGGTTGCCGGCAGGTGAAGTTGGACTCATTGCCGCGGTTGCGATTTCAAACCCTGTAACGCTTGGCCACGGCGCGTAGCAACCACTGCTGGTCATGCCGCTGCCGTCGTGTACCTGGATGGGGTTGCCAGCGCCTTCCTGCGTTACAAACGGGTACGGGATCTTGATGGTCATTGTAATCACTTCACCCGTTTCACCGAAGTAGAAGGCATTGTAGTAGAACTGCCCTGGGTTGCTCGATTGCAAGCGGTAGGTATCAATTGTCTCGTTGTGATATAGCAAGCGGAATTGGTTGTTAGGCAGTAGACAGTAGGAGGTGTCGGTCAGCTGGCCCTGGTTCACGATGGTCACCGTGTGATCATCCGAATCGTGGATGTCGTTGGGAAAGCCGGCAGGGTGGAAGTGGACATTGACCACGTTGGTGATCAACGCTGGTGGAGTTGGCCCATCCGGTATAGTGTAATCCTTGGTGAATGTGCAAGACCCGTTGTACACCAGGTTGTCGCAACCAGCAGCCAGAGCTTCGGTTATCAGGTCGCCCAACACATTGTCGCTCACAGAGTCAAGCTTCAGGTTCGGGCTGTCATCGGAGCTCAGGTTGTTGATGGTGAAGGTGTAAGTGATAGTCTGCCCGGGTGTGGCATTGGCGGTGCCGCTCTTGAGGATCTCGACCGCGGGCTGGAACAGATTGGTGCTCCAGCTAGAGGAGTCGCTCACCGTGATCGTGCCGCCCAGCGTCCAGCCGCTATCGGTGTAGCCGTCAGTGGTGACCTTGACCGTGTAGTTGAAGGTGGCCGTTCCGCCCTCGGGAATCTCGATCCGTGTGTCATCCACACTCTTGTCGATCTTCCAGAAGTAAGTGCGGTCGAAGGTGCCAGTCGCTGTCTTGGTCACCGTCAGCTCCTTGCCAACGCACACCGTCACTTTTGGCTGTCGGATTGATCGGTCTCGTCGATTACCACCGTGTTGGTGTAGCCCGTGCAGGTTCCCGCTACTCCTGACTTATCGAGTGAGTATTTGAAGGTATGCTCACCGTCCGCCCAGTTCCAGGTGCCCAGGGTCACAGGATTCAAGGGATCGGTCTTGTCATCGATGACCGTGATGACCGTGATGACCTTGTTGGTCTCCGTGCCGATCGCAAATGATACAGCAGCCTCCCCAGAAGCGTTGCCGGTCGGCGTGAAATAGGCATCCTAATCCCATGTCACAGTGGTGGTGTTTTTGGTGGTTGAGCCATCCGAGGTGCAGGTGTAATGCAGAACCAGGGAACCGCTCATCGGAACGCTGTACGGCGTGGATTCGGTGATGCTGCACGAGCCACCCTGATCCAGTGTGTCCGTCACACTCACCACGATGTCCTCCCAATCATTGGGATTTGTGATGGTGATGGTTCCGCCCAGCGCGTAACCGCTGTCCGTGTAAACATTAGGTCCGCGTATGTAAACAAATACCACCTATTGTATAATGCTTTTACTGTCAGCCTTTGGCTGCCCGTATGTATGCAACGATCCTTTATTTTGAGAGGAATTAAATGACCCAACACGCAACCTACACTCAAAAAGCCTGGAGCCTCACCGACCTCTTCCCCGCCGCCGACAGCCCGGAGCTGAAGACCGCCTTCAAGGAACTCGAGACGCGGGCAGCCGCGCTCGAAGCCAAACGCCCGCTGCTCACCGACACCATCAGCGTGGAGGAACTGCTCGGCTTAATCGGCGAACTGGAAACGCTCTACCGCCTGGGTCACCATGCGGCAACCTTCGCCGAACTTACATTTTCAGGTGATACCCAGAACCAGGCTGCGCTCGGACTGATGGCGCAGACCGAGCAGCTGCTCTCCGAGATCCAGAACCGCACGCTGTTCTTCAGTCTGTGGTGGAAGGACCTCGCTGACGAGATCGCCGCCCCGCTGATGGCAGGCGCCGGCGATTACCACTACTGGCTGGAGGAGATGCGCCACTTCAAGCCGCATACGCTCAGCGAGCCTGAAGAGAAGATCATCAACACCAAGAACGTCACCGGCGTCAGCGCGCTCAACACGCTCTACGATTCCTTCACCAACCGCTACGTGTTCAAGGTAGAGGTGGAGGGCGAGGTGAAGGAACTGACGCGCGGTGAACTGATGAGCCTAGTGCGCAGCGACGACCCCGACCTGCGCGCCCGCGCCTACCAGGAGTTGTACAAGGTCTACGGCGATGATGCCGCCATCCTCGGGCAGATGTACCAGACCATCGTGCGCGACTGGCGCAACGAAGAAGTGACGCTGCGCCATCACAAGAGCCCCATCTCGGCGCGCAACCTGGCGAACGACCTGCCCGACGAGGTGATCGACCTGCTGCTGGAGACCTGCCGTAAGAACACCGCCGTGTTCGAGCGCTTCTTCAAGCTCAAGGCGCGACTGCTGGGCATGGAGAAGCTGCGCCGCTACGACATTTACGCGCCGGTGGCGAAGGCTGACAAGGATTACGACTACTCCAAAGCCGCCGCCAAGGTGCTGCAAAGCTTCGGGCAGTTCGATGAGCGCTTCGCCCGCCTGGCGGAACGCGTTTTTGCCGAGGACCACCTCGATGCCGAGGTGCGCAAGGGCAAGCGCGGCGGGGCATTCTGCGCCACTTCCGCCCCCGACCTGACCCCCTGGGTGCTGCTCAATTACCAGGGCAAGACTGACGACGTGGCGACCATGGCGCATGAGCTGGGGCACGCCATCCACTCGATGCTGGCTGAGCACCACTCGCTGTTCACCCAGCACGCCAACCTGCCGCTGGCTGAGACCGCCTCGACCTTCGGCGAGATGATGCTGGTCGACCAGCTTCTGGCCGAGGAAAGCGACGCAGCCGTGCGCCGCGACCTGCTCTTCAAGCAGGTGGACGACGCGTACGCCACCATCCAGCGCCAGGCGTTCTTTGCCCTGTTCGAGAAGCAGGCGCACCAGATGGTGATCGACGGCGCGTCGGTGGACGAGATCTCCGCGGCTTACATGGAGAACCTCAAGACCCAGTTCGGCGAGGCGGTGGAAGTGGCGGAGGAGTTCAAGTACGAGTGGGTGTCCATCCCGCACATCTACCAGGTGCCGTTCTATGTGTACGCCTACGCCTTCGGGCAGCTGCTGGTGCTCTCGCTCTACAAGCAGTTCAAGGCGGAGGGCGAGTCGTTCAAGCCCAGGTACATCCAGCTGCTCGCCGCGGGCGGGTCGGAATCGCCGATGAAGATCCTGGACGACGCCGGCGTTGACGTGCGCACCCCCGAGTTCTGGCAGGGCGGCTTCGACGTGCTCAGTGCGATGGTCGACAAGCTCGAGCAGATGTCTTAGGTACATCATCTAATATATCTCAGACCCGCTGACTTTTCCCGCAGCGGGTCTTTGTTTTCCCCTTGACGAACAAACCGAAAGAGGTAAAATCATTTCGATAAATATCGAAACATTAAGGAGGTTATTATGACCGACCAGGAACAGATCAATGCGTTGTTGAATTTCTTCAAGGCGCTGGCGGACGAGAACCGGCTGAAGATCGTGGGGCTGCTGGCGCAAAAGCCCGCCTCGGTGGAAGCGCTGGCGGACGCGCTGGGACTGAGCGCTTCGACCACCTCGCATCACCTCGCCCGACTGGCGAAGAGCGGGCTGGTCTCGGCGCGCGCTGACGGGCACTACTACATCTACTCGCTCAACACCGAAGCGCTGCGCGGGCTCTCGCAGCACCTGCTGCAGGAGGAGAACCTGCCCGCGCTCTCGCAAGGGGCAACCAGCCCCAGCGGCGACCCGTTTGAGAGCAAGGTGATGAAATCCTTTGTTGACGGCGAGGGGCGCATCACCGCCTTTCCGGCGCAGGAGAAGAAGTTCCTGGTGCTGCTGCGCTACGCGGCAAACGCGTTTGAGCCGGGGCGGCGCTACCCCGAAAAGGAGGTCAACGAGATCCTCAAGCAGTACAATGAGGATACCGCCTCGCTGCGCCGCGGCATGGTGGAGTACGGGTTGATGCAGCGCGAAGGCGGCGGCGGCGCGTACTGGCGCCCATTGGCATAAACCTCTCACCTGATGGCAGGAGATGATCGAATGGAAAGCCTGGACAGCACTGCTTTGTACGCCCTGCACACTTACAACGTGTACGCCAACGACCTGGTGCTGGAGACCGCCGCGAAAATAAGCGCGGAGGAACTGACCCGCGAGGTCAGCCCCAGCCACGGCTCGGTGCTGAAGCTGCTGGCGCACATCTTCGAGTGCGAGTACTACTTCACGCTGGAGTGCATGAACACCACCCCCGACCAGGCGCAGGCAGACCGCTGCGCCGCTTCGCTGGAGAGCCTGCGCGAGTGCTTCGCGCTGCTCAACGCCACGCGCGAGAATTACCTGGAGCAGGTGAACGAGTTCGAGCTGGGGGAAGAGATCACAGTGGACCTGGGGCGGGGGGAAGTGACGCTGCCGCGCTGGCAATTCATGGCGCAGTCGCTGCTGCATTCGGCGCATCACCGCGGGGAGCTCTCGATCGTGATGACGGAACTGGGCTACCCGCTGCCCACGCTCGACCCGATATTGATGTACATACGCGACAGCGGTCAGGTCTTCCGCTGACGGGCAGGAACACACCACAGATGACCCAGATGGCAGGAAACGCAGAATCATATCAATAATCCAAGCCCGGATCACTTAGTGGAGATTGCTTCGCCGCGCCTCCAGCGGCTCGCAATGACAAGTGCTTTCCATGGTTTCGATAACTGCGGGCCCTCACTCGCAAAAAACGCTCCCCTGGAAATGGTCCAGGGTGCTCACAGGGAACACAGACCGTTCCAGTGCAGGTAGCCCGCGAGGGGGCGCACCTCTGGAACAACACCCGTTCCAGGGCAGGCAATTCGCGGAATCAAAAACGAATCGAAGCGTAGTATATGGAGAGTAGTGATTGGTGCCTGGCGAATGGTGGTTTGATGGCTCCATGGTTTCGATAACTATTGAAACAAAAAGAAACAAATCAAAAACCAAGAACCGGTGATGGTTAGGCAAGAAACGACCAAGTGATTCGTATTTACAAACAAATAAAAACGAATCGGGTTGTATATAGGGTACGCCGGCGAGCAGTAATGAACAAAGAAACAAACGAGACCCTTTGTGATAGGATATATGTTCTATTATAACATGGTTGTCAAGTGTTTTTAAGAAATTGGATCGGTTGGGCCAACAAGAGAGCCTGCTCGATGGACTGCTGTTATAGGGTGGGATGAACCCTAATGACACGAGTCGATACCATCCGTTTTATTCCTCCGATCCAACCCCTTTATCCTGCAAATATCTTCGCTGGAGATTTCAAAAAGTGTACGCACTCATGACCTAGACCACAATTAGGGAACAAGATATACATCTGTATAAGCGGCAACATCGACCAGTCCCTCCTCCGTTTCCATTTTCCCAAATACATAAATGCGCAAATGAACTTTTTTGGATTGATCTTTTATTGAAGGATATGCACTTAATACTAGTACTAATGGGGAAGAACTATCAGGTGAAAAGACAATCTCACTAGATGGGTAGCGTTCTACCGGTTTCTCTTCTAGCTCGACCCATCCATTTTTCGTTTTTTCAAAGTATTTTAGGTTGAAATTTCGTGGAAAGCTGATCATATTTGTAGAGTTATATTTCAATTCAAGCGTTATGGAATCGTCTGTATTAAATGAATTTAGATAATCCGCTGGCCGAAGCAAGATTTGATTATTTACGTACCCACTGTCAAACGAAACCGGATCTAATTTCGTACCCACATTACAAGAAGCTAGAAAAATTAGACTCAATGATAAAAAAACACCGATTTTTTGTGTTATTCTCATTTTTACCTCGATAAATCGATATAATCTGGATGTATAGAAAACTTCGTACTACCTTTATATTCGATATTATGCTTGCTCCGTATGCAAGGACCTATACACCCAGTTAATGCAGAAACTTGAACTTTTATACCATCTAGAGATATCGTTAATGGATTGAAATTAGCAGAAATTGTCCCTCCTGGACCTGCTGAATCTATAAATTCATATGATGAGATACTTGTCTCGATTTTTATGAAGTAATGAACTGTATAAGGGATATGGGAGTTATTCTTTATAGTAAGTCCAGAAAGAAATTTTTCTTTTTTTGCGTTAATAGAAGGTATATCTGTATAACGAGTATCTATCTGAAGTTGCACAATTTGATCGAATGGTAAAGTATGCTTATAGTAATAAGGTCTTATACCATATAAAGCATCGTTCATTAACCCGATCGCATTTCCAAGGTTAGAAAAACCATTATTTGATTCACCGCTACATAAGAAACCAGAATATGATTCATCAATCGTTCTGAAATAGTAAAAATCATCAAAGACTGGAAGTAACTGAAAAGTTACTTCTACTGATTCTTGAAAAGGAGGTGTAGAACCTTTAATTTTCCTCTCCAGATTGTCATTAATGGGGGGTACTACTCTGCTCCCCCCGCCATTGTTTCCACTCCCACCACCCCCGCCAGTACACGAGCCATCAGCAGTATCGCAATATACATGCCCGCTTGGATCGGTGTAGTTGATCGGGTTTCCGTTGACGTAGGCGTAGCGGTCATAGCCCTTGATGCTGTTGGGCTCCGGTATGATGGTGTCGGCAGAAATGAAACGTGCTAGCTGCGGGTCGTAAAACCGCGAAACATAGAAGTACAACCCAATTTCGAGCTCATTTCTTTGCCCTGTGTATTGATAGTCAGTGGTGCTGACGCCGGTGCGCAGTTCGCCGTATGCGTTGTATTTCAGCATGCTGATCGCGTTCCCGGTCGCGTCCACGGTCACAGTGGTGGAGCTAAGGTGGTCTGAGAGCAGCCAGGTGATGGCTTCGTCCGCGCGCAGGGCGATGCGCACAGCCTTGGGGTGGGATGAACCCCACCGTCCCGAGTTGATGCCATAAGTCCTGTTCGGTCGATCATTCGATTCTTCGCCTTTTCCGCGTTGCTTGGCGGTGGGTTCACACAACGAACCCACCCCACGCATTGTTGGTCGATGGCCGCAGGGTGGGTTGAAAACCCACCGTCACGGATCGATGCCATTAGTCCTATTTGGTCTAACATCCGCCCCTTCACCATTTCCGCGTTGTTTGATGGTGGGTTCACTCATGGAACCCTCCCCATAACTATGTGCTGACCCCTTCACATTTTTTAGATTGTTTTTATTTGACCGAAGTCCATTCCTATAGTACAACCTTCTTTTTCTAATGATTTTCGTAAAAAATGAGAAATAAATTTTCCGCTTGTAGTTTGATTGGCTACTTCAATTCGAAAAATATTCCGGCCATTTATTTTGGATTCGATTAGGCATGGTTTAATAATTGACAAAAAAGCGGTTGGATCCTTCTTTGTAGGTGGTTTTCCAGTTGTCCATTTAGTATTATCCCAATCCAAAGCGTCGATAATTGTAAGAACATTTATTACCCAATACTTCGTCTTAATAATTGGCATTCCATCCTCATCAATTACATCCAAAGGGAAGAATTCCACATCTAGGGGCGATATTTTTTCAATAACTGTTCTTGCATGGTCAGAAACCGCATCGATGTTTACTGAGCAAAATAGGTAATCCACTGGAGTTATTCCAGTAATATTGACAGTCATATCTTGCGGCCACAAATTTTTTAGAGACCCTCGCCCAAATGAAATTAGTTTTTCGTCGAAGCGAGAATATTTTATTCCATTTTTTGGTACTAGAAATGCTCCAGGGTAGCTATCATACACGTATGCATCATGAAGTAATTTGTAAACTTTGTTGATTTTCACAATATTAACCTCGAGACTATTCTATCCAAAACGATTTCTTAATAATACTTGGGTTCTTTATCACGGGGGTTATAACTTTTTCCGTGAATAATTTGATAAATTCATCTGAACTACCTTTTCCACAATCTTCAAGAACTTGTTCAATATTATTCATCTCATCGAGTACCCAGTTATGATAATCATTAGGGTGCCTTCCTTGATGCGGAATCGTATCAATATTCCAAGATCCATTTAAATCTAACCCATATTTTTCAACAATAGCTTCAAATTTCGGTGTAAATACTTTATTTTTGTTCGTGGCGAAATGGTGATTCTCCAGAGGTAATTTTGAGGAGTCGATTAATTTATCAACGGGTTTTTGCGCGCTGACAAATGTGTCAATAGTTTTTCCCGTATCAACAAGGTTGTCTGCTGAATTCACCACCCGAGCTAAATCACCTGCATTATCAACTGCATTCGCAGCTTTGACTATGGCACGAACCCCAACACCAAGTCCAGTCGCTACCGGAATGATTGCCCCGGCAACATCAGCAGCCAGTGATAACCCGCTGATCCAGGTAAGGCCATTAGCTTTGATATCGTAAATATCATATGCGATGAAAGCGATATCAAGCGCAGTTTCTACCCAATGCCCGTTCGGATCAGAGAATTTTATAGGATCGTACCGGGCGTAAGCGTAACGATTCCAGTCAAGGGGATTATTTGGATTTGGTATAACCGAATCAGGTTGGATGAAGTGCCCTATCACCGGGTCATAGAAGCGGGCAATGTAGTAGTACAGTCCGATCTCGCTCTCATTCCGCTGACTAGTATATTGATAGTCGGTGGTGCTGGTACCGGTGCGCAGTTCGCCGTACGCGGTGTATTTCAGCATGCTGATCGCGTTCCCGGTCGCGTCCACGGTCACAGTGGTGGAGCTAAGGTGGTCTGAGAGCAGCCAGGTGATCGCTTCGTCCACGCGCAGGGCAATGCCCAGGTGGCACACAACCGGTTTCAGATCAAGCTGACCGCGACCGGTGGTGGGTTTTCAGTTGTTAAGGTGCTGAGTGGTTCAGGTGTGATATGTGAGTTTCAAGACAGCATTTACGCCATAAATCAGAATTATGGCCTCCAATCAGGTGCCCAGCCATAAGTGAGGAAAATATTCTCGCCTGTATCAATATTTACTTTATATATTTCGCCTTGTGTATTGTTATATACCAGCCATTTATTGTCAGGAGACCAACCAGGTAAGAAAGAAAAACTTGGATCAAAACCACTTTCTGTTGTTGCGATATTTATTACAATTCTTTCGAGTTTAGTATCGATATTGCGAACAATAATATCCCCACTCTCATCGAAATACGCCAATGATGAACCATCCTTACTTAACGATGGATAATAGCCCGGAAATATGTCATATGTTTGCATCAACCTGTTGTACACAATGATCGTATTGACATCATTGGGGTCATAGAATTCTCCTGAAATTATTCCATTTATTGCTTCAGCAATATATCTTAGATGGGAGTTTTTAGGAACTGGCACGGAGAATATATATTCAACTGTACAAGTTTTTAAATTGTAACTTACAACCAGGCTTGAATTTTCAGTAATTTGATCCTGGTAAGCGGCATACAAAGGTGAGTATTTCTTGAATACTCCCAAGATATTCTCACTTGAATCAAAAGTAGTTACTTGATCAAGGCCATCACATTCTTTTCCATACATTTTTCCTTGCACATCGATCATCCGGATATTAGGTGTTGTGCTTCTGATTGAAAACGCAAGAAGAGACCCTGATTCTGACCACCTGGGATAATTAGCTTGTTGTGTGCCAAGTAGTATTCCAAAATTGGATCTTGCACCACCGACTATATTGAAGGTAAAGATTATCTCATTGGTTCCATCTGAGTTAATAAACCCAAGCGTCTTACCATCACTTTTCATATGGACTGGACTCCCATCAGGCATGAAAACAATATCCTGATCTGGTAACCCGTCAGGAAATGGATTTCTTGAATCTGTAACGCATGAGGTTAACATGAAAGGTAATAGGAATATGATAAAGAGCAAAAGACAGCAATTTCTTCTTAGCATTTCATCCTCACAAAATTTTAGGGTTTTGAAATAACAACAAAATTGGAATTCCACATCCCTATCGGATCCGCCATATAGTTATTCATTTGATTTTCTGTATACCACGTAAGAAATTCGGGGTCTCGATCGTAACCAGAATTTAGAAAGCCAAAGCCTTTATTAGACTTATAAGCTGATAATACTATTGTATGCCCACTAAACCAAACTCCTGCTTTTGTATTGTAGGTGAACAAAACAACTTGATTAGGATCAGAAATTGATTGCTTTAACTGATCTATATCTAAATCTATGTTTACAGCAATAGGTAGGTCATTCGTCCGATTAATCAAAGCAGAAGAATATTTGTTTACAATTATTGCCTGTTTACTTGGTATAACCGCTCCACCGTTGGGTAAGACGGAAAGACCCGCCACTAGAAAACCATGAGGAAAAGCATCTAATACGTCTCTGCCAGATATATTTGATTCATATAACATACTGAGGCCTGTTGCTATCGCAAAACTTGCACAGAACGGTCCATCACCTTGAAATTGTTGATATTCCTCTACCAACTCAGTTTCACTTAAACCGCCCCAATAAATAACTTGTGGTTCTGGATGCTCAATCCCATTTCCACCACCCCCGCCAGTACACGAGCCATCAGCAGTATCGCACAATCGGTGCCCGCTCGGATCGGTATAGTTGACTGGATTACCGTTGACATAAGCATAGCGGTCATAGCCCTTGATGCTGTTGGGCTCAGGCACGATCGTGTCGGCAGAAATGAAACGGGCTAGCTGCGGGTCGTAGAAGCGAGCTACGTAGAAATAGAGACCAATTTCTGCTTCATTACGTTGCCCAGTATACTGGTAATCAGTCGTGCTTGTGCCGGTGCGCAGTTCGCCGTATGCGGTGTATTTCAGCGCGCTCATTAGGTTGCCAGAGGGGTCTACAGTCACGCTGGTTGAGCCAAGGTGGTCCGAGAGCAGCCAGGCGATCGCTTCGTCCGCGCGCAGGGCGATGCGGACTGCCGTGGGGTGGGATGAGAGCACGACGTCGCGAGTAGATGCCATAAGTTCTGTATGGTCTAACATCCGCCTCTTCACCATTTCCGCGTTGTTTGACGGTGGGTTCACAATTCGAACCCACCCTACGCATTGTTGGTCGATGGCTGTAGGGTGAATTGATAACCCACCGCCACGAGTCGATGCCATTAGTCCTGTTTGGTCAATCATTCAAATCTTCACCGTATCGACGTTGTTTGATGGTGGGTTCACACAACGAACCCACCCTACGCAGTGTTGGTCGATAGATCATCACTTACCAGTATATACCCCTGAACTCCCCGTGACATAACAGATCTGGAAGCCGGCGCTGAGCCCTGCCCGCCCGGCGCGGACTCCCGGCGGCCCTCCGCGCGCCCCGCCATTCAATCTATGGTATATTTTAAGTTCAAACACACCTTCCCCGCTCACAGGCGGGGCTCTCACATGGAGACTGCTTATGTATTTTGCGATCGAGGGCGTGATCGGGGTTGGCAAGACCACCCTCGCCAGGCTGCTACAGCCGCAGTTTGAAGCCGAACTGGTGCTGGAGGTCTTTGAGGAAAACCCCTTTCTGAGCAGTTTCTATGCTGACCGGGCGCGCTACGCCTTCCAGACGCAGATCTTCTTCCTGCTCAGCCGCTATCACCAGCAGCGCCGCAACATCAGTGACCGCCTGGCTGAAGTGACCACTCTCATCAGCGATTACACCTTCGAGAAGGATTCGCTCTTCGCGCGCATCAACCTGGTGGGCGACGAGCTCGACATGTACTACAACGTGCAGGAGGCACTGGCGGAGAAGATCAGCCCGCCCGACCTGGTGGTGTACCTGCGCGCCAACACTGACACGCTGATGAAACGCATCGCTTTCCGCGACCGCCCCTACGAGCGCCAGATGGAGCGCGCTTACATCGACCTGCTGAATCACTCTTACGATGATTTCTACCGCGCGGCATCCCGCAGCACGCATGTGCTCACCATCGATACCGACGACCTCAACTTCGTCGAACGCCCGCAGGATCTGGACTTCATCCACAACCGCATCCGCGAAGAATTGCGGCTGGCGCCTTACCAGCCCCAGCTACCCATCCCGTAAACGAGGCAGACATGCGCATCACCCGTGAAACCCTCCTCAACCAGGCGCGCGAGAACGCCAAACAACTGAGCGCCAAAGACCGCGGCATCATCTGCGTTTACGTCAGCGGTTCGCTGCTGATGGAGGACCCCTTCATCGGCGGGGTCACGGATATCGACCTGATCTGCGTGCACGACCGCCCGATCAAAACGCGGCGCGAGGTGCTGCGCCTGAGCCCCGAGATCAGCCTCGACCTGGCGCACTATGAGCAGGAGGAGTACGAGCCGGCGCGCAAACTGCGCACCAACGCCTGGATCGGCGGCTGGCTGGAGAATGTGCCCATCGTGCTGCACGACCCGCTGCGCTGGTACGATTTCACCCGCGCCTCTGCCACCGCCCAGATCTGGAAGGAGGAGCATATCGCCGCGCGCGTGCGCAGCTTTTTGACCCCTGCGCGCAAAGCCTGGGCTGACCTGCAGGAGGACGCCATCCCGCAGGGCATCAAGCGCACTGCCGCTTACCTGGGCGCGCTGCGCGACCTGGCCAACGCCGCGGCGTGCTTCAGCGGAGCGCCCATCGCCGAACGCCGCCTGGTGCACGACCTGCCCGCGCGCGCCGCTGCCGCCGGCATGCACGACCTGCCGGCTGATTTTGTGCAGCTCTTCACCAGCAGCGAGTTCAACGACGAGACCTTCGCTGCCTGGGCTGACGTCTATCACCAACTGTTCGAGGCGCTCAAAGAAGCGCCTGCCGCACCGGCGAGCATGCCGCTCTTCCGCCGTGCGTACTACGAGAAGGCTGTGCGCGCGCTCTACCCGACCAACCCGGCGGGAGCGCTGTGGCTGCTCCTCTACACCTGGACGCGCGCCGCATCAGCCCTGCCCCGCGCAGAACAGCCGTTCAAAGACTGGCAAGCGGCGAGCAAGCTGCTCGAACTGGACAGTAAAGGCATCGCCGGACGCCTGGGCGCACTCGACCACCTGCTCGACACGGTGGAAGAGGCAGCCGACCGCCTGACCGCCTGACCCCCTCGCGCGCACCTGCATCACCCCCAATTTGTGCACAATTCCCCCAAAACCTGTGGATAAACGCCGCTTTTCTGTGGATAAACCGGCGCGGATGGCGTGTTTTCGTACTCGCGATTGTGCACGGATCTGTGGAGAAATGCGCGGGTTTTCCACAGTTCTCCACAAGATTTTGCGCGCGGGGCATTTTGCGGCGGGAAAGCGCGTTATCCACAACCTGTGCACAGTTTTGGCGGGAGAGACGGGAAGGTTGCATCACCCATATACAGGTATAAGCCACGCGCGCATCCCCGCATATGGGCTTAAATGATGCCTGCGACGGGTTTATCCACATTTCCCCACCCCCTACAACTACGACTATTTACATCCATACTAATCATTAAGTTAGCTAGACAACGACCGAGCGGTGCTTGAATTTGACTTGTGGATTGTGTACAATGATTAAAACTGGCTTCCAGTACCCCATTATTGGCTTCAAATTCCTGAAACCTTTCAGGAGGGAGTTACTATGGTCGATATCATTAAGGTCAAAGCCAATTCTCGCACTGCAGCAGTCGCAGGGGCCATCGCAGGGGTAATGCGTGAGCACAAACACGCGGATATCCAGGCTATTGGCGCGGGCGCGGTGAACCAGGCTGTCAAAGCGCTGGTGCTAGCAAAGGGTTATCTCCTGGAGGACGGGATGGAGATCCAATGCATGCCCGAATTTGTGGATGTAGAAATTGAAGGGAAGGTCCGCACCGCCATCAAACTGGTGGTGGACTTAAAGAGTTAAACCGGCTCTTTCAGCATGAATTTGTGGCAGACCACGCGTTCGGTTAGTCGTCCGTGTCTGCTTCTTCGCGGGTAAAGATGACTTCCTCTTTACCCGTTAGTTTTTCCTGCACCTTGGTGATGATCAATTCCAGATGGCGCGAGTGCGCCACGTAATCCAGGTCGTCCGCCGGAACGGTGAGCACCGGGCAGAGCGTGAAGTGATGGATCCAGTTTTCGTATAATGAATTCAGTCGTTCGAGGTAATCGGGCGCGATGCTGCGCTCGTAATCGCGGTTGCGCAGCGCGATGCGCTCGAGCAGCGTGGGAACCGAGGCGCGCAGGTAAATCACCAGGTCGGGCGGAGGCAGGTACTCGGCCAGCGTGCGGTAGAGGGAGCGGTAGGTGGTGTAATCGCGTTCGCTGAGGTTGCCCTGCAGGAAGAGGTTTTGCGCGAAGACTTCGGCGTCCTCGTAGATGCTGCGGTCCTGCATCACCGAGCCGGTCGTGCGCACCAGATCCTGGTGGATGCGCAGGCGGTGGGTAAGGAAGAAGATCTGTGAGTGGAAGCTCCAGGTCTGCATATCCTTGTAAAAATCGGAGAGGTAGGGGTTCTCTGCCACCGGCTCGTAGAAGGGCTGGCAATCCAGCCGCTCGCAGATCATTTCGACCAGTGTGGATTTTCCGACACCGATGTTTCCAGCAACCGCGATAAATTTTTTCATGGCATCCTCGAGGATGTTGGGGTGGCGTTACAAGTCCATTATAGCATCGCTGAATTTATGACGCAAAAAAGCCTTTCCGGCGGGGAAAGGCTTTTGATTGGTTTATTAATGGGCTTACGCAGGGACGCAGGCGCCGGTCGGGCAGACGTCAGCGCAGGAAGCGCAGTCCTGGCACAAGTTGGGGTCGATGATGTACAGGCTGTCACCGGCAGTGATGGCTCCCTCGGGGCATTCAGCTTCGCATGCGCCGCACATGATGCAGTCAGTGGTGATCTTGTAGGTCATGATGGTTCTTCCTTTCTTAAGGGTGGTGTTTGCTTACAGTGCAATAGAATAGCACTGAGTATAGAGGATGTCAATTGATTGGATGAACGAATTTTGCAGGCAAATGTCATATTTCGGTGGGCGGAGATCGGGGTTTGCATGTATAATCCAGCCTAATTTCCGGTAACCTGATGAAAAACGACCGCGACCGCACCTCTCCGCTGCAAGAACGCCTCTCCGCGCTGGCGCCCGCCCTACCGGTGGTGATGGGCTACCTGCCGATCGGGTTTGCGTTCGGCGTGCTGGCGGCGGGGGCGGGGGTCAGCGCGCTCAACAGCGTGCTGATGTCGCTGATCGTGTTTGCCGGCTCGGCGCAGCTGATGGCGGTGGGCTTCATCAGCCAGGGGATGAACCCGTGGGCGATCGTCGCCGCCACCTTTATTATCAATTTACGCCACCTGCTGATGTCGGCGTCACTCTCGCGCTACATGCACGCGTGGAGCAAGCCGCAGGTGGCCGCCTTCGCCTTTGAGCTCACTGACGAGACCTTCGGCGTGCACAGCCTGCGCTTTGAGCAGGGAGACACGGATGCCGGGCGCGCGCTGAACATCAACCTGGTGTGCCAGCTGGCGTGGATCGGCGGCACGCTGCTGGGGGTGCTGGCGGGCGGGCTGATCCAGGACGTGCGACCGCTGGGGTTGGATTACGCGCTGCCGGCGATGTTCATCGCCCTGCTGATGCTGCAACTGCGCGGAAAGATGTACACGTGGGTGGCGATCGGCGCGGGGGCGCTCTCGCTGCTGATCTGGATCGGCGGATTGACGCAATGGAACGTGATCCTGGCGGCGGTGACCGCGGCCGGCGTGGCGGCAGGAGTGGAGACATGGCACAAGAAACGCTCCTGATCACCATCCTGGGCATGGCGCTGGTGACGTACCTACCGCGCCTGCTGCCGGCGTGGACGCTGCGCGGGCGCTCGCTGCCGCCGTTCGTGATGGCGTGGCTGCGCTACATCCCCGCGGCGGTGCTGGCGGCGCTGCTGATCCCCTCGCTGCTGGTGGCGGAGGGGCGGCTCAACCTGGCGTGGAGCAACCTGTACCTGTGGGCGGCGATCCCGGCGGCGTGGGTGGCGTGGAAGCGCCGCAGCCTGTTCGGCACGGTGCTGGCGGGCATGGGCGTGGTGGCGCTGCTGCGCTGGATATTGAGCCTGCTTGCGCCCTGATTTCCGTGAGCAAACCTTTTTTGTCCACGAAATTCACGAATTTCACGAATTGTATGAATTATTGAAAATCACAAACCACGATTTTGATTGGTTGTAGGGGCGCAATGTTTGCGCCTTGATTTCCGTGATCCATCCTTTAACCGCGCGACAAGTATAAAAGCAAAGAGAAAAAATTGATTTGCGGTAGCGGAAACTTCACAAATTTAACATCATTTCTTCACAACTTCTTCACATCTGCCGTCTATCATAAGGGCAATCAAGCAGAGAAAACTGACTCTGCGAAAAACAAGGAGAAACCAATGAAAAAATTAGTGGTAAGTTTACTTTTGGCAGGTGTGATCGTCGCGGCGTTCGGCTTTGTGTCAACGGCCAGCGCGCAGGTTCCGGTGGACCAGCCCTTTTACGGGCGCGGCGGAGCCCGCGGTGGTTTGGGCAATACCGGCCAGGTGGTGAACGAAGATGTGCACAACCTGATGATCGACGCCTGGTCAACCGAGCTCGGCATCAGCGTGACGGATCTCGAGGCGCGCATCGATGACGGCGAACGGCTGGCACAAATCGCGCTGGGCAGCGGGTTGTCGTTCGAGGATTTCCGCGCGCTCAAGACCGAGATCCACACCGCGGTGGCTGAAAAAGCGCTGGCGGCCGGTTACATCGACCAGGCGCAGTACGACTGGATGCTCCAGGCGGCTGAGCGCCAGGCGAGCGGCTTCGGCGGCGGCTACGGCATGGGCAGCGGCACCGGTTATGGTATGCGCCGCGGCGGCGGACAGTTCGGCACGGGCTTGCGTGTGCAGGACGGCAGCTGCCTCGTCACACCGTAAGGTACAGTTATTGGTGAACAGTGAATAGTGACTAGTATGAGAGCAGGGCTGCGGATCGCAGCCCTGTCTTTTATGTGCAATGGTCGCTGGAATGGTCGCTTGACAGTTTGGGAGCATGAATTATAATAATGGACGCTTTCCTCGTTAGCTCAATCGGCAGAGCGGGCGGCTGTTAACCGCTAGGTTCGAGGTTCGAGTCCTCGACGAGGAGCTAAAAAAGAAGAAGCCTAAAAGGGCTTCTTCTTTTTTACTCCATCGTCATCCCTGAGTGGTTTTTACTCAGGGATCGACGGGGGTTCATTATTCCTGACACCCACAAGGGTGTCTTTTTTTGAGCACATTCTTCATCTCGAGGAGGCACCCTGAAGTGAAACGGAAGGGGCGACGAGGGTTCATCACCCGGCTTCACCCCTCCCCCCTTACCCCCCAATCAGCCCCTGTGCCCACGCTTGCGAGCGTTCGAACTCGCCCCGGCATGCCGGGCGTAGCCCCTCGCGGCTCAGGCTCAGCGGCGCCGGCGCAATGAAATCTTATATAATAAATAGAGAAAAGGAGGAATGCATAATGACTCCGAGAATGATCTATTTGTCAATTTTACTGGTTTTACTGCTTTCAGCCTGCGCGACGCCATCAGAAGCTACACCCCCGCCTTCAACCACGAGCAGCCCGGATCCAACCCCAACCCCGACCGCGGGCCCGGGGTTGCTGCTTGACGCGCCATCAACCGCAAACCGCTGCGCAGATTTGAGCGGCGCGCTCGAGGTGAAACTACTGGTCGGCCCGGCTGATGCGGTGGGGCTTGAACCCATCGCAGTCGGAGAAATCCCCCTTGCCGTTGTTTCAACAAATGAGCCGTACGCGGTGGAAGGCTCAGGCAACATTACTTACGAAAGCATCCTGGAAGAGGAATGGGGAACGTACTCCGTATCTTTTAACATGGATATTTGGATCAGCGGCAGTTGCAGTGGAGAAGAAGGCGCTGAGCAATTGGCGCTAGGGATTGAAATGGCGGGCGAACAGATGGTTGAGGTGCAATCAGAGGGTCTCCAGGGAGAGAATCCATGGAGCGGCACCCATCACTTTGACCTGAATTTCCCGCTTGTGGATGGCGCAGAAGCGAGTGGTGAAGGCTGGCAGTTCATTTTGCGCGTAATGGAATAATGCCCGTTTAGCTCATCGCAGAAATCCACGCCTCTCCTCTGTAAGCTGCGCGCACCTGCGCGATATCGATCTTCTTCATCGGCAGGAAGGCCTGGGTGACCCGGTCGATCTGCTCGGGGGTGCCGCGCGCCATCATCTCGTCCATCTCGCTGGGGGTGACCTGCCAGGACAGCCCGAACTTGTCCTTGAGCCAGCCGCACTGTTCGGCTTCGGGCACGGCGGAGAGCTTCTGCCAGTAATAGTCGATCTCAGCCTGGTCTTCGCAGCTGACCATGAAGGAGATGGCTTCGTTGAAGGCGAACTTGTGGTCCCAGGCGCTGTCGATGGCGGCGAACTCGACGCCCATCAGCCAGAAGGACGCCAGTTTCACCGTCCCCGGTTTGTCGGGCTCTTCGCCTTTGCCGTAACGCATGATCTCGCCGATTTGCGCCGGATGGAAAACCGAGTCCCAGAAGTTGACCGCCTCCTCCGCCCTGCCGCAGACGCTGCCCACGAACATGACCATGGGCACGATCTTCTGGCTGAAGGCTTCCCCATTGGTGTACAACAACTGCCAGGAAAACCCGAACCTATCCTGCAGCCAGCCGAAGCGCTGGCTGAACGGGTACTCGCCCAGCTCCATCAACGCCATGCCCCCCGGCAGCAGCTTCTCCCACGCGCTGTCAACCTCCTCTTGTGTGCTGTAACGCACGAGGAACGAGACGGAAGGGTTGGGCTTGAAGTACGGCCCGCCGTTGATGGCCATGAAAGGCTGACCGGCGAGTTCGAACGAAACGACATCCGCGTCACCCGAGGGGGTGTCGCGCAGGGTGGTGATGTGGGTGATTCTGGAGTCGGGGAAGACAGAGGTGTACAACTCTGCCCCCTGCCTGGCTGCATGATCAAACCATAAGTGAGGGGTAAATTTAGCCATTAGAGCCTCCTGGATCTCATTGTACTAAATAATACCAATATTGTCCTATTTAAAACAATACTTTCATAGAATCCCCTTTACTTTTCGCCGGCATACTCCGCGATCAAGCGTTCGAAAAACTCATCCAGGTACGCGCAGCGCTCGCGGGCGAGAGCTTTGGCGGTTTCGGTATACATGCGCTTTTCCACGTTGCGCAGCTTGAAGATGTGTTCGTGGTATGCGCTGTGCAGCTCGCCGGGTTCCTCTTTGCCTGTGGCGATGAACTGCGCGGAGGGCTGGCTGTAAAACGGCGTGCCTGCGAGGGCGGCGTAGACCGTGGCGCGTACCGCGCCGATCGCTCCCAGCACATCCAGCTTGTCGGCGTCGAAGAGCACCTGCGCCTCGATGGTGGCGGGCGGTTCGCGGTCGTCGCGGTAGCGGTGCGCGCGGATGCAATGCTGCACTGCCTTAATGCGCTGTTCAGTCCAACCTTCTGCCTGCAAAATCAGCAAGGCAAATTCAGCCGAGCGCAGGTGGTGTTCCAGCCGCGCATCGCTGCCCGGGGTGGTGCCGTCAGCGTCGTGCAGCAGCGCCGCGGCGCGCACGATCTCCAGGTCAGCTCCCTCGGCAATGGCAAGGCGCTCCGCCATGCGGTAGACGCGCTCAATGTGGGTAAAATCGTGCACCGGGTCGGTGTCTTTGTACCATTCCCTGGCTTGTTCAAATGTAAGCATAAAAAATCCTCAAAGAAAGATGATTACCCGATTTGGTGCACGCGCCCTTTTTTAACCACGCATTCGACCAGGCTGCCGCCGAAGCGGTAGGCTAGCTGGCGATAATCACTGACTGACAGGATGAGCATGTCAGCCTGCTTACCGGGCTCAAGCGAGCCGATAAGATGATCACGCCGGATGGCGTGCGCCGCGTTGATAGTGGCGGCAGCCAGTGCCTGCGCGGGCGTGATCTTCAGATACCGGCAGGCGAGCGCGATGACGAACTGCATATTCTCGCACCAGGCAGTGCCTGGGTTGAGGTCGGTGGCGATGGCCAATGTGCCCCCGGCTGCCAGCAGCTCGCGCGCCGGAGTGTAATGCGCGTCAGCCAGCCCGAAGGGGGTGCAGGGCAGCGATACCACCACTGTGTCTGACGCGCCCAACTCAGCCAGCTCAACAGGGGATGTTTCAACTGCGTGTTCAATCGAGACTGCGCTCAACTTCACCGCCAGGCTCGCCCCGCCAAGGTTCTCGAACTCGTCCACGTGCAGTTTCAATGGAAAGCCCAGCTCTTTAGCGCTGGTGAGGATCTGGCGCGTCTGGGTCAGGTTGAAAGCGTTGTTTTCGCAGAACACATCCACGAAAGGCAGCGGGCGCGTGGCGTGATGTTGCGTCCACCACTCTTTCAACCGCGGTAGCATGTCAGTGCTCACCAACTCTGTATACTCATCTGCGCGCCCGGCGTACTCCGGTGGGATGGCGTGGGCGGCCATAAATGTGAGGGCGATTTCAAGCGGACCTTCCGCGTCGAGCTGTAGCAGCACCTCCAGCTGGGCGATCTCGGCTTCGAAGTTCAGACCGTAGCCAGTTTTGGCTTCAGCGGTGGTGGTGCCGTTGCGGAACATTGCCTCTGCACGACGCTTGGTCTGCGTGTAGAGTTCCCCCGCAGCTGCCTGGCGGGTGGCGCGTACGGTGGCGTTGATGCCACCGCCGGCAGACATGATTTCCATATAGGTCTTGCCTTGTAAGCGCGCTTCAAATTCCGCCGCGCGGTCGCCCGCCCATACCAGGTGGGTGTGCGGATCCACCAGCCCAGGCATCACGACTTTGCCGGAGGCGTCAACCTTGTCTTCAAGGGGGTATTTTTTGAGCAGTAGGCGGCTCTCTCCCACCTCTACGATGCGCTCCTCACGCATGAGCAGCGCGCCGTTCTCGATAATCGCGAGGTCCTCGGGATCGGTGCCCCTGCGCGGACCGCCAGCCAGGGTAATCAATTGAGACGCAGAGTGGATGAGCATGGCTGATTCCTCCGCTTTTAGTATACCCTCACCCAGTCAAGCGCTGCGATGGGCTTTGGCGCGGGTGAGCGCCCAAAAGGCAATCAGCACGAAGATCACCGCCGAGAGCGCGTTGGCCCAGAACCCCACGCGAAAGACGAAGGGCGAGACCAGGTTGCCGATCATCCTGCCGAGTGCCAGGCAGGCGACGTTGGCGCCGAGCATCGTGCCGCGCGCTTCGGGCACCAGTTCGGTCATGAAGGGCAGGGTGGAGACGAAAGTGAACTCATAGGAGAGGTAGAAGAAGAACAACCCGATCAACGCGCCAGCCTGGGTGCCGCCGACGAACGGTAGCGCGGCTGAAATCACCAGCATCAGCCCCATGCCGAGCATAATGCTGCGCTCGCGACCGAGCTTGTCTGAGACCACGCCGCCGATCGATTCGCCGCTG
>JBCFBD010000005.1:71768-72367 GCA_038562455.1 Anaerolineaceae bacterium
TGACGGCTGAAGCAGCGCCGAGCGCGGCGAGCTTGAGCCCGAAGGACACCTCCAGCCACACCCCAAAGACCAGGTTGATGACCTCGTTGGAGGAGATGAGCATCAGGCTCATCAGCAGCCCGTAGCGCGCGGCAGGGATCTTGAGCACATCGAGGATGCTCTTGAGCACGCCGCTGTTGATCAACTTTTGCTGCGGTTTGTAATTGGGCACGAAAGCCAGGATCAGGATGAACGCCAGCACGCCCAGCGCGGCGGTAATGGGAAAAGGTGCCCGCCAGCCGTAGCGGTCGATGATCCAGCCGAGGATGGGCATGCCGATGATGTAACTCACGCCCCATCCGGTCTCGATCAGCCCCAGCGCGGTGCCGCGCCGCCCCGCCCGCACCCGGTCGCCGATGTACGCTTGGGTGGACGAGAGGTACACGAACATCCCCAGGAAGGTGAGGCTGATGGCAATGGTGAAGGCAGTGAACGATGACCACACTGTCACCAAGCCTGCGCCGACGATGAAAATCGCTACACCCAGCAGCATGCCGGTTTTACGCCCGCGCCTGTCCGCCACCGGGGTGAGGAACAGGCTGAACGCGCCGCTGATGGAG
>JBCFBD010000006.1:0-3805 GCA_038562455.1 Anaerolineaceae bacterium
GAACACATCATGGTTATTTGATGCGCTTGGTATTTAAAGGCGGCTCCAAGACAAGCCAGCTAATTGCATATCCTCATATAGTTTTCCCGGGCATGCGGTAATTAACTTTGATTTTCAACGCTTGATCCAACTCTTTGGGTGCCAGCAACGTGACCGTGTTCATCGTAAATGCCGCATTGACATTGCCAGAAAGTGTAAACGCGGTCGCGCTGACGTTATCTGGCAGGTTAACGATCACGTAAAAATCATATTCGCCAAAGGAAAAATAAAAGGATTCCAGGCTGCCCCCCATGCTTTCTGCGGCAATGCGCACCGCCTCTGCCCGGCTCTCCCCTCCTTCTGCCAGCAATCCCTTATAGCCTTTCGGTGTATATGCCCCGTAGAAGAGATACTTTTGCATGTCACACCTCCTGTCAGATCCGTAGCGGCGGTGCTCACTGCATTGAGTTGTTCCCCTTTCCTCTATTATACAAATTTCCATCACTTGTCTGCATCGAGTTTTTCACATTGGCGTCTATCGTATACCGTCACCCCACCCCAATCACGTCAAAATTTTTAATTATTCACAATTATGATTCGATTGACATTTTGCACCGCCCCTCCTAAACTTAATCCATGCTTGCCAAAGTCAATGCCTGCGCGGTGATCGGATTGGAAGGCGTGATCGTGGATGTTGAGGTCGATCTCACGCCCGGCATTAAACCTCCCATCATTATCGTTGGTCTGCCCGATGCCTCGGTGCAGGAAAGCCGCGAACGGGTGCAGTCCGCCATCCGCAATACCGGGCTCGAATATCCGCGCAAGCGGGTGCGCGTGAACCTTGCGCCTGCCACTGTTCGCAAGGAGGGTTCTGCATACGACCTGCCCATTGCGCTCGGCATTCTCCTCGCCAACCGCCAACTGCCTCCCACCTGCCTGCAGGATGCCCTGGTGATGGGCGAGCTCTCGCTCGACGGCAGCGTGCGCCACATCCGCGGCGTGCTGCCCATGGCAGCAGTTGCGCGCGGCGAAGGCTTCAAACGCGTCTACGTTCCCGCTGAAGATGCCCCCGAAGCCGCCATTTTCCCAGACCTTGAGGTTATTCCTGTCAATTCACTGGCGGAGCTCTACCAGCACCTGGTCGGACAGGTGGTCATTCCACCCCAGCCGCTGCTTGAGGTCGAACAGGTGGAGACGCTGGTGCAGACCGATTTCCGCGAGATCAAGGGGCAGGAGCACGTCAAACGCGCCCTCGAGGTCGCCGCAGCGGGCGCTCACAACCTGTTGATGATCGGTCCTCCCGGCGCAGGTAAGACGCTCATGGCGCGTGCCCTGCCCTCGATTCTGCCATCCATGACGCTCGAAGAATCCCTCGATGTCACCCGTATTTACTCGGTAGCTGACGCGCTTCCCGCGGGTATTCCCATCATTAAAACGCGCCCCTTCCGCGCTCCGCATCACACCATTAGCCATGCCGGCCTGGTCGGCGGAGGAAACTGGCCGCACCCCGGCGAGATCTCCCTCGCGCATCGTGGCGTGCTGTTCCTGGATGAATTCCCCGAATTCGGCAGCCGCACCCTTGAGGTATTGCGCCAGCCGCTCGAAGACAAGATCGTCACCATCAGCCGCGCACAAGGCACGCTTACATTCCCTGCCAATTTCCAGTTGCTCGCCGCTATGAACCCCTGCCCGTGCGGCTATTACGGGGATGCCACGCGTGCCTGCACCTGCGCACCCGGCATCGTCACCAAGTACCAGCGCCGCATCTCCGGTCCGCTCATGGACCGCATCGACATCCACGTCGAAGTTCCGCGTGTGGACTACGAAAAACTCAGCGATGCACGGCACGGAGAACCCTCAGCCGTTATTCGCGCGCGCATCGAAACTGCCCGCCAGGTGCAACGCCAACGATTCGAAAGCACCACTCTCACCTCCAACGCAGACATGCACCCGGCGCAGGTACGTGAATATTGTTCACTCGATGACCCCTCGCGCAGCCTGATGCGCGCAGCGATGAACCAACTGCAGCTTTCCGCCCGCGCTTACCACCGCATTCTCAAACTCGCCCGCACGATTGCCGACCTGGCTGGCAGCCCATCCATCACCACCACCCACCTGGCTGAAGCGCTGCAATATCGCCCGCGCGTGAGTGATATATGATCCTGCATTTTGTAAAAGATCAAGCTGGCAGTCGACGGTACTTTGATGCGCGTCTTGGCGCTCAAATTTGAATGCATGAACCTTAGCATAAACACATCCAAAAAACCCCGAAGGATTATTGATCACTTCGGGGTTTTTCTCTATTTAGCTGGCTGATCTATAGGTCAGACCAGTTTCGACCAGTGTCTCTTACGGCCGATCGATCACAAATTCAGGCGAGGTCCACGTATCCCAATCCGCGGGATTGAGTGGATTGCCATTGGCTTTGAGGATCCTGGCGACAGCGTAGTAAGTGCCATCAGGCACTTTCATAGTAACGCCTCTCTTTACTGTGTAACCGTCAAACGCCCATTCATAGTAATTATTCAGTGAAGGGCTTCTCGGCAGGTACGTCTCCTTGACAGCCTTGCCCCAGTTATAGTCGGTGGTGGCATCGTAGATCTTGATCACCATTTTCTGTGATTGATGGTTCAGGATGAACCAGAAGAACGGGATGTCATCGCCATCCATGCTGAAGGTCCACTCCGACGGATCAGTCAACGGGAACGCATCTGAGTTGTATGACACCAACCATGGCATATCATAAGCATCTGCGTATAGTACCGGAATGCTTTGGTAATCACCGATGAAACCGGCGAACGGGATGGTGAGGGCAAAGCCTCCTACGGTCGGGGTCAGGTAGATATAACCACCGTATTGCGCCTTATCAGGTCCGGTGGCAGGATGAATGGTCGCCTTGAAGTAAGCAATACTCTTGGCGGGCACAGTTACACTGGTCTTGTTGAATTCAACCCACGCATCGGAAGTGAAAAACCCAGGGGTGATCATGCCGCCAGTGGAAAGAGCATTTTCATAAGAAAGAGTGTAAGTGATTGGGCTTGTGGAACCATTTTTGATCATGATCTTGGTTGTGTATGGCCCTGCTTCACTTTCACCGGCTGCGATCTTGGAAGGAGAAACGACGATCTTTTTGAGCACCCTGGTCAAAATTGATTGGTCAATTTGAACCATGCCCGCGCCTTGGCGATGAACATTATCCAGGTAGCCAAGGCCAGGATTACCCCACCACATTTGTGGTTCAGCATTGGCCATCAAGACATCGCGCACTGTTTTCGGATTGATGTTCGGTTTCGCCTGCAGCAACAGGGCGGCAGCCCCGGCTACGTGCGGTGATGCCATCGAGGTACCGCTCATGGTCACATAACCACCGATTTCAAGTGGGTAGCTCGAGTAGATGTTTCCGCCTGGAGCACCAATGTCAGGTTTAAGCGCCAGGTCAGGAGACAGACCGTATGAGCTGAATGAGGAGATCAATCCAGCCGTTGGGCTCGGGAAGATGTCCATCTGGTCAGTCCAGGTCATCATGGTGGGTTCGCTTTGAGAACGGATGAAGGTGCCATCCGCCTGCGAAATTCCGACCACCGGGATGGTTGGGTCAGACAGCGGTGCACCGAGGGTGCCACTAAACACGCCGGCTGCATTGTTGGAAACCACTACCGCGATCGCGCCAGCCGCAATGGCATTTTCCGCCTTGACTGCAAATGCACAAGTTCCGCGGACTGCCAGCGCTACTTTGCCGGTAAGATCCACAGTCAGCGGAGAGCAAGCCAATCCGACGTCAGTAATCTCCTCGGAGCCAGTCCTCGGGGGTTCTGGTGAAAAGGTC
>JBCFBD010000006.1:3815-69081 GCA_038562455.1 Anaerolineaceae bacterium
GACATCAGTATTGTCATAAGAGGCAACGCCGATTACATTTTCACCCAAGCCTGGGGAGCCAGCGGAGTACAACCCATTTGCGCCGCTGTTGCCGATCGAAGCTACCACAACCACACCCTGTTCTACCAGGCGGGAGGCAGCCACCGCGGTTGGGTATTGCGGCCACTGATAGGCTGACCCGATGCTCATGTTCAGCACTTTCATCCCATCAGCCAGCACGCGTTCCATCGCCGCAATCATAACGTCAGCAGTGGTCGATCCGTCGCAGCCAAATACACGATATGCACCCAGGACCACATCAGGCGCTACGCCTTTCAGTCCATTAGTCTCGTCATTTGCGCCAATAATACCCGCAACATGCGTACCGTGTCCGCCGCAATCGTCCGGGATGTCATCCGGCACAGGCACCGGATTGTAGGTTGCAGCATCTGGATCCGCATTGTAATCATTGCCCACGAAGTCAAACCCATACAGGATGCGCGGGCTGCTGTAGAAGAATGGGCTGTCGAGCTCGGCAACGCCGTCACCACCAAACGCCGGATGGTTGACGTCAATACCAGTGTCCATCACCGCTACTTTGATACCCACTCCGGTGAAGCCTAGTTCAGATTGGGCCGCAGCCGCACCGATCATATTTAGTGAAGAGAACAAATCAGGATCGACTGTGGATTCATATGTTTCCGGCATGGCAATCACTTCAACAGGGTAGACGTTCTTCACACCTGGGAGACGGGATAATTTTGCCACGTCTGCACGGTCAATTTCGATCGAGAACCCATTGAATAATGTGGAATAAGCATATCGCTCGGTGTAAACCAGCCCGGCTTTCTCAGCCTGGGCGCGAAAAGCGCTGTGCTCAGCTTTGACCACATCTACGGATGCGCCCTCCACAGTTGGGAGGCCGGCGAGTTCAACGAACCACAATCGGGTTGTTGCGTTGATCAATTCACCAGTATCATCCGGCACCGGTACCGGGGTTAAAGGTTCTACCGGATCGGTGCCTTGGGCTGCGACCGGAGTAACCAGGCCGAACGCCAGGAACACGATGACAAGCATTGAAAAGATTATTCTTTTGGTCATTTTTCCTCCAGGTTGATTTATAGACTTTCTTTCAGCTGTTTTCGAAAACCAGAAAAAATATTGATCGTCACCTCCCAATTAACGAACTCGGATAAACAAAAGCACAAGGATCAATAACCCTCTCCCTGATGAATAAGCCTTTGAATTTTCGTGTATATGGTCAGACACATCATATGCGCCTGTGTTGAAGTATGGAAAGCCACTAGCAACTTAATTATATGAATATTTCCAAAAAATAAAACTTAAAAATCATCACAATTACTGCGAGGGTTCAGATTTTTTCATTTTGAAGCCCTATTTGACCATTAGAGGTTGTTTCTGGGACGATCTTCATGTGCCTGGTCAGGAACAAAAACCAGTCATAATTCGTTATAAGATTAAGTTAGGAGGTACAAATGCGAACAATTATTGTGAGTCTAATCGCGCTATTAATGGTAACCGCATGCAGTGTGCCGGGTGGCAAAGAAGTGACCGGTCCGGATAATCCGTCAGGGATTGAGGATCCCAACGCACCCATCGAGGTTACTCCTGGCGATGGAGACTTCACCACCCTGCCGGCTGATGGTAATTCAGGCTCGTTTTCCCCACAAATAGGTGATGCCGGTCTAAATATCGGCAACGTTTACCTGAATTCAGCCGAGCTGCTGATCCTGGAAAGTTACCCCATCCAGGTCAACCTTTATATCAGCGGCAACTTGCCCACTCCCTGCAATGAGTTGCGCGTGAAGGTCAACAATCCTGACACCAACAACCTCATCTACATTGAAATTTACTCAGTCAGCAACCCTGACACAATGTGCGTGCAAGTACTGCAGCCATTCGACACGAACATTTCCCTGGGCAGCTTTTCACCTGGGCATTACAAGGTCTACGTGAACGGGGAATTGATCGGAGAGTTTGACAGCTAATCCTCACCTGTCAGACCGGCAGGGTGTGAGCAACTCACACCCTGCTTTTTTCGCATTATGGTTATTAGTACATTACGCGATGACTTTGCCGATACCCGTCTCCTGCAAGCTTAGTTGACGATCACCCGTACCGAATCGATGGCGATCGGTGTGCCATCCGCCATGCTCAAGTCAAGCAGGATCACCAGCAATTGGCTGCCAGGACCCACACCCGGCAACGCGATCAGGTTGTCAAACACCGCCGGCGCACCCATATCCTCCGCGCTGACCATGAACCCTTGATAAATTAATTCGTTGCCTTGCTCGTCAATGATTCGTAGCGCGAGGTTGTTCTCAAAAGGACCGATCGGCATGAATCCCTTGAGCCTGATCGAACCGCTTACGGTTTCCCCATCCAGCGGCGATTCAATCTCGATCAGATGCTCAGCGCTGTTGCCGAATGCTGAAGTCTGCCTCGTCCGCATGATCTGGTCCCCAAACACGTCAAATTCGGCGCTGAAAACCGTGGTGGGATTGACCATCGCGTCGCTCGGGCTGTGGATCAACCCGGCGATCCTGACCACGCCGCCGTCGATCGACATTGTGTGAATCACTGGGCGGTCGTCAATCAACTGCCCTTGTGCCTGCTGAAACAACTCTCCGCGGCTGTACACCACCACCAGCGATACAAAAACGCCAGAACCGCCTGTATCCTCAGCCATTAGAAATGCCGCGTCATCGATTCCATCCTCGTTAAGATCGCCAAACTGAACCCCTGGCTGGATTCTGGCATTCAGCGCCACTCCATCCACCACACCACTGAATTCCCCATTCACCAGCTGGATTGGTTGCTGCCGCATGGGTGATAAATACTGGGCATTCAACACTGTCACCTCGGTCAGTTCAGATTTCACTACCGCGAGTGTGGAAGATGCCTCAAAATTTGGGGGCTCGGTAGGGTTTGCGGGTGTCGGAGCGGGTGTGCCACCTAAATTGATCGTTACGCAGCCGCCCAGGCTGAGAATAACCATTCCAATGTTCATAAGACAAACAATTTTGTAACCTGGTAGCCTCATTTTCTCTTCTCCTTTCAATTTTGAAGGGGGTTTTGTACCCAAAATCCCATCAACCTGCATTTTTCGTGCCAAAACACTTGCATTTGTTTTCAATTTTCGCTATAATGTGGAGGTAAGTGGTAAAAAGTGGGTCTTAGTGGAGCACCAGAGCTTATTCAGGCTTTCGCCATAAAACAAAAAGGCAGAAATTATGTTCAACGGATTCATTGGTCGCTACCTCCACAATATAGACGAAAAAGGACGGCTAACGTTCCCTTCATCCTACCGCGACCTGCTGGGGGAAAGACCTTTCATCCTCAACGGCTTTGATGAAAACCTGCTGGTGATGGACGCCAACCGCTTTCAACTCCTCTACGACCGCATCAACGGCATGAACATGGCAGACGCCAATACCAGGCAACTGCGCCGTTTGATTTTTTCGAACGCCACCCAGATTGAGTTCGACAAATCCGGTCGTTTTATCATTCCTCAACCGCTGCGTTCCGCAGCTCACATAGATAACACAGCCCTTATCCTGGGCATCGGTAAAGACATCGAGGTTTGGTCACCTGACTTCTACCACAAAATGGAAGAGTCCGGAGAAGCTCCAGCCTCAGCTGCCGCCCTCGTTTCAAACTTTGATCTGACCTTGTAGTCATCATGGACACTGCGAAATCACCGCATGTTCCAGTTCTTTACCATCAAATCATAACTGCTTTACGTCCCAAAAGTCCGGGGTATTACGTAGACGCGACGATAGGCGCAGGTGGACATGCGCTGGGGATACTAGAAGAAAGCTCCCCAGATGGTCAACTCCTGGGAATGGATGTCGACCCGCTGGCGCTGGAACTGTCTCTCCAGCGCCTTACTTTATTCAAAAACAGGATTCATCTTGTTCATTCCTCCTACACCGCACTCAGCAACTTGTTGCTGACCTTAGGCTGGGACCACGTGGATGGCATCGTCATCGACCTGGGTGTTTCTTCGATGCAGGTCGATACTCCTGAACGCGGTTTCTCCTTTCAGCATGATGGGCCATTGGATATGCGCTTTGACCCGTCTCAGCCAGTCAGCGCAGAGGATATTGTCAATCGCTCCTCCGAAGCTGACCTCGCGGACCTGATCTGGCGTTACGGGGAAGATCGTGATGCGCGCCGAATTGCCCACCTGATCTTGCAGGAGCGGCCGTTTCACTCCACCCTTGAATTGGCATCGGCCATCTCCCTTCGCTTTCGCCACCATCCAGGCGCCATTCACCCCGCAACGCGAACCTTCCAGGCGCTGCGCATTGCCGTTAATCGCGAACTGGAAGGTCTCGAGGAATTCCTCCCGCAGGCGGTTACAGCGTTGAAAAGCGGTGGCAGGTTGGCGGTGATCTCCTTTCATTCACTTGAAGACCGCATCGTAAAGCAGTATTTCAGGACCGAAAGCCGCGATTGTATCTGCCCGCCGGGTCAACCGGTATGTACATGCGGTCACAAGGCTACCGTAATCGAGGTCTCCCGCCGGCCAATCACTGCTGAGCCGGACGAGATTGCCAATAACATTAGAGCACGCAGCGCAAAATTGCGCATCATTGAAAAAATATAGGCAAGAAAATGGCGGAAGCGCAAAAGAAATCGAACGTCAGGAAACTGAAAGCCGGAATGAAAAACCGGCTCTCTCAGGCATTTAAGCAGGCTCCCTGGCGAAACCATATCCAAATGGTCGGGGGCTTTTTAGTTGCACTGGTGACCGTCATACTCGTCGCCAGCATCTACCTAAGCATCAGCGGACAGGCCGCCACTGCCGGTCTTGAAGCCTACCAGCTTGATTTGGAACGGTTGAGAGTCGAGCGGGAAATTGCCAACGCCAACGCCCAAATCGCCTTGTTATCATCTTCTGCGAATATGGAAGCCAGGGCAAAAGAGTTGGGATTCGAAAGGATCAATCCTGAGGACGCCCTCTATCTCACCATCCCAGGGTATGCCGGTAAACAAACCATGATCGTCACCTCACCTCCCGGCATGAACAATTCAGAACGCTTGCTCGTCAAATCTATTTATCGTGAATCACTGTGGGATTGGCTCTTCACCGGCATCAATTCACTAAGTGAGACTGTCATCGGAGATGGCAAATGAAATCTTTCAACTTCTCACGATCTCACTTCCTGGCAGTTTTTTTCACCCTGTTTGCACTGTTGATCTGCTACCAGATGGTCCGTATTCAAAACAGCACTGAAGCGGAATACCTGGACAAATGGGCCAAGAACTATGGTTACGAGGTACGTACGATTCAGTCCGAGCGCGGCTATATCTACGACCGCTGGGGCAACTTGCTGGCTGGAAACAAAGAGGTGTACGAGATCGGCCTCGAACTCCAGTTTGTGAAGAACCCGGCAGCCATCGCCTCCACTCTGTCCAACCTCCTGGATATGGATTACGGTTTTGTCTTTAAAGCTGCCAACACGGATTACGTGCCAGGTGAGACGGTTTATGTTACACTCGTTGACTTCATATCCTATGCAAAGATCGAAGAACTTTCCGCTTTGAAGGCGAAATACGAAACGAATAATCCATACGGTGACGACCCCAACAAACCCTCCCTGCGCGGTCTGGTTTGGAACCCGCATTTGCAGCGCACTTACCCTGAAGGCAACCTGGCCTCGAACGTCCTCGGTTTTTACACTTTCTACAACCGCGACGGCGGTACTGGTAGTTATGGTGTCGAACAGCAATACGATACGCTGCTTTCCGGCATTAAGAAAAGTGTCATGATCCCCTTGGACCCCTATGAACTGCAGGAGATTCCCACTGCCCCCGCTGGAGCCAGCCTCATCCTCACTATCGACCGCGAGATACAGCGCTCAGTTGAAAAGGTGCTCGATAAGGCAGTTACCGCCAACAAAGCTGAATCAGGCACCATCATCGTTATGAATCCAGAGAATGGCGAGATACTGGCGATGGCGAACAGCCCCCGCCTTGATCCCAATGCGTACTGGCAGATCAACGAAATCTTCACCGATGTGACCGCGATCAACAAATCGGTCACCCAGGTGTACGAACCAGGTTCAGTTTTCAAAGTGATCACCATGGCAGCTGCACTGGATGCCGGTGTGGTCACCCCGCTCACCCCCTTCACCGATTACGGGGTCATCACCGTTGGCGGATGGGATATTTACAACTGGGATCGCGGCGCCTGGGGTGAACAGAACATGATCGGCTGCATGCAGCACTCGCTCAATGTCTGCTTGTCCTGGATCGCCACTCAATTGAAAGAAGACCGTTTTTACGACTACCTGGAGCGCTTCGGCATTGGTCACCGTACCAACATCGATCTGGCTGGAGAGGTGGTCTATCCCCTCAGCGTTCCCGGAGATCCAACCTGGTACACCATCAACCTGGCAACCAACTCATTTGGCCAAGGGCTTGCGGTCACACCCATCCAGATGATCACGGCAGCTTCATCCATCGCCAACGATGGCAAAATGATGACACCCCATATCTTGAAAGCCTATATTCAGGATGGCGTGCAATACGACACCACCCCGCAAGTGCTCGGGCAACCCATCTCCGCCGAGACCGCTGCGACGCTCACCGAGATGCTCGCAACCTCCCTCGAGCAGGAAGCCTCCGACGCTCTTGTGGAAGGTTACCGCGTGGCAGGCAAGACCGGCACCGCCGAGATCGCTGTCAATGGTATGTATACCAGCAATCTAACCAATGCTTCCTTTGTTGGTTGGGGACCGGTGGATGACCCGAAATTCATTGTATATATCTGGCTGGAAAAACCTCGCACCTCAATTTGGGGCTCTGTAGTGGCAGCGCCAGTCTTCAGGGATGTGGTTAAAGAACTCGTTGTCCTGATGAACATACCGCCTGAAAATGTTAGTGCCAGTATGGCGGAAGAGTAGTGAGAAGCATGTTAACTCTGGCTGATATGATCGAAGCGCTCCAGGGAACCAGGCCTTCTGGTGACACACCCTCTGTTACTGAAGCTGTGGTCGATTCGCGCCATGCCATTCCCGGTTCGTTGTTCATCGCCACCAAAGGAGACCGAACCGACGGTCATTTATATGTTGCAGATGCTTTCAAAAACGGCGCGCATCTCGCCCTGGTTCACAAAGACATCGATCCCGCGATTGCCGTTGTCAACCTCACCATGCCTTTGCCTGATAATTATACCTTCCCCGCTCTACCCTTCGCATTGCGTGTGGAAAATACCGAAAAAGCCCTGCAGGTCATCGCAGCGTTCTGGCGACGGCGCTTTGACGTCCGCGTCATCGGCATCACCGGCAGCGTGGGTAAATCCACCACCAAGGAACTAACTGCCGAGATACTCGGTAAACGCTTCCGCACGCTCAAGAACCAGGGCAATTTCAACAACGAGATCGGCTTACCACTCACACTGCTCCGACTCGGACCGGGTTACCAATGCGTGGTGCTGGAAATGGGCTTTTACGAACCAGGTGACATTGACCTGCTCTGCCGCATCGCGCAACCCCAGGTAGGCGTGCTGACCAATATTGGTACAGTGCATGCCTCACGCGCCAATTCCCAGGAAGCCATCGCCCGCGGCAAGAGCGAGCTAGTGCAAGCGCTGCCAGCATCACCCATTGGAACTGCCATACTCAATAAAGATGACCCTCTGGTCGTCTCGATGCAAAGCCAGACCAAAGCTAGCGTTTTCTTTTACGGGCTCGATCCAAGCGCCGACCTGTGGGCAGACCAGATCGAATCACAGGGGCTCGAGGGAATTCGCTTCCGTATTCATTTCATGGGTGAATCATTCACTCTGCAGGCTCCCCTCATCGGCCGCCACTCCATTCATACCATCCTGCGCGCCGTTTCTGTCGCGCTAGTCGAAGGGCTTACCTGGGGTGAAATTATCACCGGTTTGCATCAATCGTCCAACCAGCTGAGGCTGGTGGTTGTGCAGACCAGGCATGGTGCTTTGCTGCTCGATGACACCTACAATGCCGCACCGGAATCCATGCTTGCCTCGTTAAACCTACTCAATGAACTGCCCGGGCGCAAGATTGCGGTGCTCGGCGGCATGAATGAGCTCGGACCTTACGAACAGTCCGGTCACCAGAAAGTGGGTTTGCGCGCGGCTGAAGTTGCAGACGAATTGATCACCTATCGTGAAAACGCCCGCATGATCTATGAAGCAGCACACAGCGCAGGTTTCCCAGACGATCATCTCAACCATTTTGAGACACAGGAAGAGATCGTGACTTATCTTGATAACCTCCTGCGCACCGGCGATGCCGTGCTGGTCAAAGGCGCGCACAGCTTGCGCATGGACGATATCGTGCAGGCGTTGGAGGTGGAAGAATGATGGAAACTTCTCTTGCTTTGGCGCTCAGCGGTCTTGGATTCATCCTTTCTGTCATCTGGGGCGGACCACTCCTGCGTACGCTCAAGCATTTCCGACTTGGCAAGATCATTCGCGTGGAAGGTCCTGAAAGCCATATCACCAAAATGGGCACCCCCACCATGGGCGGGTTAGTAATCGTTGGTACGGTCGCCATGGTGACAATTCTGCTGAATGCGGCATCCATTCTCGGGCTCAACCTGTTGGGTCGTTCAGTATTGCTGCCTCTATCCGTTTTGCTGGCTTACAGCCTGTTAGGCGCGGTCGATGACTGGGAAGGTATTCGCGGACCTCGCCGCGGGTTGGGAATGCGCGCCCGCACCAAGTTCATCCTCCAGGTTGTACTGGCGGTCATAACCGCCTATTTGCTCAAGAACACACTGGATGTGCCCGAGATGATTTGGCCGGGCTTGAACTTAGAGATCGAACTGGGCGTCTGGTACATCCCCCTGGCAACCTTCATCATCGTCGCCATGTCGAACGCGGTGAATTTTACCGACGGGTTGGACGGACTGGCAGGTCTAATTTGCGCCACCGCCTTCGCTGCGTATGGCGCCATCGCCTTGATGCAGGGCAACACCTTCGTCGCCCGCTTCTGCTTCACCCTGGTGGGAGCGTTGTTCGGATTCTTGTGGTTCAACGTGCACCCCGCAATGATGATCATGGGCGATACCGGGTCGCTCCCATTGGGCGCAGTGCTGGCAGTGGTCGCGCTAATGACCGGTCAGTGGATACTGCTACCGTTGATCGCCATCATCCCCCTCAGCGAAGCGGTCAGCGATGTTCTGCAGATCGTTTATTTCAAGCTCACCCACGGCAAGCGGCTCTTCAAAATGGCACCACTGCATCATCATTTTGAACTGCTTGGGTGGAGCGAAACACAAATCGTGCAGCGTTTCTGGTTGATCGGTTTGCTAGGCGCGATCTTCGGCATAGCTGTCGCGCTCGGTTAAGGAGAAAATGAAAGCTTACCGCGGAAAACGTATTGTGATCATTGGAGCCGCCCGGCAGGGTACTGCGCTTGCCCGATACATGCTTGGGCAGGGCGCGCTCGTTACGCTCAATGACCGCCAGACCGCGGAACAATTACAGCCGGTGATTGACTCGTTTGCCGGACAGCCACTGAAGTGGGTGTTGGGCGAACATCCACTCACGCTGCTCGATAACGCGGATATGCTCTTCATCTCTGGCGGAGTTCCCAACAACTTGTCCATCGTCAGATCAGCGCTTGAGCGCGGTATCCCGGTTAGCAATGATTCGCAGGTATTCATGGAAAACGTGAAAGCCCCTGTGGTGGGTATCACAGGTTCTGCCGGCAAAACCACCACCACCGCACTCTTCGGTCGCATCGCTGAAGCAGAAGTGCGCGCTCCGCGAAAAGCTTGGGTCGGCGGCAACATTGGCCGCCCCCTTGTAGAATATGTGGACGTAATAAATGTAAACGATCTGGTGGTGCAGGAATTATCCAGTTTTCAACTGCAATTTATGAACATCAGCCCGCAAGTGGCTGCAATATTGAACATCACCCCCAATCACCTCGACCGGCATGTTGACATGGCAGAGTACATCCATGCGAAGTCCCGTATTATCGCGTTCCAGCATCCGGGTGATACAGCCGTCCTCAATCACGAAGACCGTGAAGCCTGGAACTTGCGCGGGAAGGTGCGCGGCAGGTTGATCAGTTTCGGGCTGGAGCCGGTCAGCGGACAACACACCCAGGTATTCGTTCAGCAGGGCCATGTGGTAGTTAGCGCAGCCAATCCAGCCAGCTCAGTCCCTGACGTCACCCCCCTTCTTGACACCCGGCTCGTACAGCTGCGCGGCGCGCACAACCTGCGCAACATCCTCGCGGCTTGTGCGCTAGCTTACGCGCTGGATTTCGACCCTGCTTCGATTGCCGCTGGAGTACAGGGCTTTACTGGTGTCAAGCACCGCGAACAACTCGTGCGCGTGGTAGACGGCGTGAGTTGGATCAACGACTCGATCGCCACCGCCCCTGAGCGCACACTGGCAGCCATTAAAGCATTCGACGAGCCCATCCTACTCCTACTCGGAGGGCGCGATAAGAACCTTCCCTGGCAGGAATTGGCTGCCGAGATCCATCACCGTGTGCGTCAAGTGATTCTCTTTGGCGAAGCTGCTGGCAAGATCGCTGCTGCTATCGGCGAACCCGCTGGCACCGAAAAGCTCAAGAGCGTGGTTATGACCTCCAGTTTATTGGAAGCACTGGAAGTCGCCCACCACTCAGCCTCTGCCGGCGACGTGGTTCTGCTCTCCCCCGGCTGCACTTCCTATGACGCGTTCAAGGATTTTGAAGAACGCGGCGACACTTTTATCGATTGGGTGAATGCTTTATGACAACCGCCCCTAAACCCGCACAGAAACGTCCCGCCGTGATCAGGCGTTTGAGCTTCCGCGAAAGTATCGATCTTCCGTTGGCGGTGATCGTGCTCACGCTCTTCGCTTTTGGTCTGCTGATGATCTATTCGGCAAGCTGGCAGTTCGCCATCAACCAGGGTTTCTCCGAGTACCAGGTCGTGCTACGCCAGGCTGTAATCGGTATGGCAGGGTTCGTCGGCATCATCATCCTCACCTATATCGATTATCACAGCTACCAGAAGTACGTCGTCTGGGGCATGGGTGTTGTCATTCTCCTATGCGTCAGTGTGCTCGCCTTCGGTGCTGAAACCCAATTCGGTGCGCGGCGCGGTCTCTTCGGAGGTTCCGTGCAGCCTTCTGAATTTGCTAAGCTTGGCGTGATTGTCTACCTCAGCTTTTGGCTGCAGAGTAAAAAAGAAACCCTGCACCGCTGGTCTTACGGCTTCTTCCCACTGCTTCTCATCATCGGAATCATTGCCCTCTTGATCTTCTTCCAGCCAGATATTTCTGCCGCGGCGACGATCGTAATGCTCGGCGGTATCATGTTCTTCATCGCCGGCGGCAAGTTCAGCCAAATCCTTGTCGTGCTACTGGCTGTGGCCCTCGCCGCAGTTATCATCTTCAATATCAGTGATACTGCCAGCACTCGCGTCACCGATTATTGGAATGGGTTGCAAAACCCTCAAAACGCATCCGACCATGTGAAGTGGTCGTTGGAAGCCATTGTAAACGGCGGTTTTTTCGGTGTCGGTATTGGGCGCTCAGTCACCAAGTTTATCGGTTTGCCAGTGGCCACCACAGACTCGATCTTTTCAGTCATCGTCGAAGAAACCGGCCTCCTTGGCGGGTTTGTAGTCATCGGTCTTTTCATCGCCCTGCTCTGGCGCGGACTGCACATTGCCGAGCAAGCACAGGATGAACTCGGCAAATGGCTGGCTGGCGGTATTTCATTGTGGATCTTTATGGAAGCCATCATCAATATCGGCGTGCTGCTAAACCTGCTGCCCTTCGCCGGCAACGCGCTTCCATTGATTAGCTCAGGCGGTTCCAGTCTCATCACCACCCTTGCCGCGGTGGGCATTCTAATGAGCATCTCGCGGCATTCGAAAATTGCGTCATACAACGCGGAAAGGAGCCCCAAACGTGCGGTTGTTGATATGCGCCGGAGGGACAGGCGGGGGAGTTTACCCAGCGCTGGCAGTCCTTCAAGCGGTCGCTGACCGGGTAGAGAACACCCTGTGGGTGGGTGGCAAGGGCGGCATGGAAGCCGGCCTCGTCGCGCGTTACCAACTCCCCTACGCTGAGATTAGCGCAGCGGGCTTGCACGGTGTGGGGCTGCGCTCACTGCCGGGCAACCTGGTCAAACTGCTGCGTGGTTACATCGAATCCCGGCGTGTCCTACGGGAGTTCAAGCCGGACGTATTGCTATTCACCGGCGGTTATGTGGCAGTTCCCATGGCACTGGCCGGTGTAAAAATCAACAGCCTGCTCTATGTCCCTGATATTGAGCCAGGTCTGGCGCTTAAAGCCCTTTCGCGTTTCGCAAATGTCATCGCACTCACCAGTCCGGCATCCAGACAGTACTTCAGACCGGGAAAACGAGCTGTTGTCACCGGCTACCCGACGCGCTCTGACTTGCAGACACTCCCACGCGATGCCGCTCTGGCGGCTTTCAACCTTTCGCAGGACCTGCCAGTGCTGCTGGTAATCGGCGGAAGCAAAGGGGCGCACTCGCTCAACCAGGCGATATTCGACAACCTTAACGTTTTACTCGAAAGGGTACAGGTGCTGCACGTTACCGGTCAGCTGGATTGGCAGACCGCCGTTGAGTTAAAAGCTGGTTTACCCACCGCCATTGCCGATCAATATCAGGCGTATGCCTATTTGCACGATGAGATCAGCATCGCTTTCTCCGCGGCTACCATCGTCCTCTCGCGGGCTGGAGCGTCTACCCTCGGCGAGTTGCCGCTTTATGGGTTGCCGGCTATCCTCGTCCCCTATCCGTATGCCTGGCGCTACCAGAAGGTCAACGCAGATCATCTGGTCAAGCACGCCGCCGCCGTCATCCTGGAAAACGCGGAATTGAATACGAAGCTGGTCGCCACTTTGAATGGTTTGCTCGCGGATGCACCGAAGCTGGCAGCTATGCGCGCCAATATGCGCGCCCTGGCTGCCCCCGCTGCGGCCACCGCCATTGCCGACCTCTTGGTCGAGTTGGGAAGCCGAAAGGAAGGCTTGAAATGATCAGTCTGAATGTGATGCTGGGTATTTTCATTGTGCTCTTTGCACTCGCCGGAGCAATGCGCGGTTGGGCAAAAGAGATGCTGGTCACCTTTAGCGTCATCCTGGCCATGTTCACGCTCTCGGTGTTGGAATCTTACATACCGTTTTACAAGGAAGCCATCCAGACCATGACCCCTGAATCTGTCTTCTTCATGAAGAGTGGCATCCTGTGGGCGCTGGTTTTCGCTGGTTACCAGACCCCCAAGATTCCCCGCCTTGCCGCCAGCGAGCGCTTCCTGCGCCACCTGCTGCAGGATACTATGCTCGGGTTAATCCTCGGTGGGATCAATGGTTACCTTGTTTTTGGCACGCTCTGGTATTACCTGAACGCCGCCGGTTATCCTTTCGCTTTTGTCGCCGCACCTGATGTGCTGACCCAAACCGGTCAGGCTGCGCAGCGCTGGATCGAATTCCTCCCGCCAGCCTGGTTGATGACCACCCCCGCGATCTACATTGCGGTAGCGATTTGTTTCGTCTTTGTACTGGTGGTACTCGTCTAATGACACACGTGCACTTGATCGGCATCGGCGGCACGGGGATATCCTCCATTGCGCGCGTCCTCCTAGAAAAGGGGTACGTGGTGAGTGGTTCCGACCGTGCCCTTTCGCCTCTCGCGCTTGACTTGCAGCAAGCCGGTGCGTTGGTCTACGAGGGTCATGCCGCTCAGAATATCCACGGTGCTGATTTGGTGGTGCGCTCTTCTGCGATTTCCGACAACAACGTTGAAGTGGCTGCCGCCCGTGCTCTGGGCATCCCTGTGCAGAAACGCGCGGATTTCCTCAACACCTTGCTGCGCGAATACACCCTACTGGCCGTCGCAGGTTCGCACGGCAAGACCACTACCTCCACTATGCTCGCCCTCACACTCGACCGGCTCGGTTTGCTGCCGGGGTTCATTTTAGGCGGAGTCTCACATGACCTCGGCACCAACGCCCGCGCTGGCGGCGGCAAGTACTTCGTGATCGAAGCTGACGAATATGATTACATGTTCCTCGGTCTCGAACCCTCGCTCATCCTGGTTACCAATGTGGAATACGACCATCCCGATTGCTTCCCCACCCGTGAGGGCTACCAAACCGCGTTCGCCAGGTTCGTCGGCAGATTGAAGAGTGGGGGAACGCTGGTCACAAATGCCGACCAGGCTGGCGCAGCTTCACTGGTCAACGCACAGCCATCTGAGACCACCAGCCTCACCTACGGACTTTCCGCCAACTCTGACGTCGCTGCGCGCAATCTTGCGGTAAACCAGGCTGGCGGCATGAGCTTCACTTTGCACGCCCCATATGGCTCTTCCTCTCTCGCTTCAATAGACCTGCTAGTGCCGGGTGAGCACAATGTACGCAACGCGCTGGGGGTGCTGGCAGTGCAACTTGCGCTCGGTAATTCCCTGCCTGCTGCCGTTGCGGCAATTTCAACCTACCATGGCTCCAGCCGACGCTTCGAGATCGTAGGTGAGATCAACGGCATCACCATCATCGATGATTACGCGCATCACCCCAGCAAGATCAAAGCCACCCTCGCCGCCGCCCGCACCCGCTTCCCCGGCCGGCGTCTCGTCGCTGTTTGGCAGCCCCACACCTACTCACGCACGCTCGCCCTCGAAGAGGATTTCATCAACGCCTTCACGGATGCCAACCTGGTGATCGTCACCGGTATCTACGCTTCGCGGGAGAAAGTTCAGGAATATTCAGTCGAAAACCTGGTCAAACGGATCACGTATGTGCAAGCCTTACACATCGAATCACTACGCGACGTAACCCAATTTCTGGCGCGAAACCTGCAACCAGAAGATGTACTGCTCGTGTTATCAGCCGGAGATGCTGATAGTGTTTGTCGCGAAGTGATTCTATTGTTGAAGGAAAGGAAAGGTTGAAATGACCCCTCCGAGAAAGACCAGTTACGAGAATGTCAATCATGATTTTGATACGCCGCGTTACTTCTCCGATTTTCCGCGTATCCAACTTAAGCGCCGTCAGGACAGCAGCGAGGATAATTTCCGCGCGCTCAGCCTGCAAGACCGCGTTGAGTTGATGGAGAAACTGATCCTCAAGGTTCAGGAGCTATAAGGCCGCCCGATTATGGATGAGAAGGTTCTGCTAAACCATTTCAAAGATCGCCTACAGCGTGATGTGCCGCTGAGCCGGTTCACGACCTCACGGGTCGGTGGACCTGCCCGCTTCTTCATCATTGCTGAAAGCGCTTCCCAGCTGGCGGAGGATGTGCGCTTCCTTTGGGAGCACAATATCCCCCTGCTCGTGCTGGGCAGTGGTGCGAACCTGCTCATCAGCGACGCCGGGTTAGACCTGGTAGTCGTGCACAACCAGGCTAAACTCATTACCGTCGACCTTGACGGCGAAACTCCCTCCATCACAGCTGAATCTGGCGCCATCCTCACCTCGGTTGCGCGTAAAGCAGTAGAGCACAGTCTCACCGGGCTCGAGTGGGCATCCACCGTGCCCGGCACTGTGGGTGGTGCAGTCTACGGCAATGCCGGGGCTTTCGGCTCGAACACCCAAGCCAGTTTACTGCTGGCCGAGATCTTGCACCGCAGTAAAGGTTATCTCTCTCTCACCTCTGAAGACATGGGTTATGCCTACCGCAGCAGTGCGCTGAAACGTCAGCCGGGTGATGCCATCATCCTCCGCGCCCGTTTCGCTATTCAACCCGGCGACCCCAACCTCATCGAATGGACTATGAAGCAATTCAACGAGCGCAGGCGCAATTCACAGCCCTCAGGTCCCAGCACAGGCTCCACCTTCAAGAACCCCCCCGGCGATTTTGCCGGACGCCTGATCGAAGCCGCCGGCTTGAAAGGCACCCGCATCGGCGGTGTGTCCATCAATGAAAAGCACGCAAATTTTTTCATCAACGATGGTTCCGCAACCGCACGGGATTATTACGACCTGATTCAATTGGCAAAGCAGACCGTTTTCGAGCAATTCGGCGTCTCGCTTGAAACAGAGATCGAAGTGATAGGAGATTGGCAGACGAAATGACAGGCAAGCGGTTGAGATTGGCAGTCATCTTTGGGGGCCGTTCAGGCGAACATGAGGTTTCTCTCATGAGCGCCCGCTCGGTATTATCAGTCCTTGATGCGCAGAAATACGCGGTCATCGAGATCGGTATTACCCCGCAAGGTGAGTGGCTGACCGGCGATGCTGTCATCGATCACTTTGCCATGCATGATTACAGCACTCTTTCACCGGTGATCCTCCTGCCCGAGCCGCGCGGCGGCGAGTTATATCGAGTGAGCGATAGCCAACTGCAATCCCTCGGCGCCATCGATGTCGCCTTTCCTCTGATTCACGGCACGTTCGGCGAAGACGGCACGCTGCAGGGTTTGCTCGAACTTGCCGATATCGCATACGTGGGTTGTGGTGTGCTTGCCTCTTCAGTGGGCATGGACAAGAGTCTGTTCAAGGATGTGATGCGCGCACAAAACATCCCGGTTGTGGATTCCCTGCTCTTCTCACGCAAGCAGCTGGCACTGAATTTCGACCAGGTGCTGCAGGAGATCGAGAAAAACCTCCCCTACCCGGTTTTCGTCAAACCTGCCAACCTGGGCTCATCCGTTGGCATTACCCGCTGCACCGGCCGTTCCAGCCTGGTCGAAGGGCTGCTCGATGCCTCCCGTTTTGACCGCCGCGTGCTCGTGGAACGTGGTGTGAACGCGCGCGAGATCGAGGTAAGCGTGATCGGCAATGAAGCCCCCACCGCCTCACTACCAGGCGAAGTTCAACCGGTAGAGGAGTTTTACACTTACTCCGCCAAGTACATCACCAATGAGTCCCGGCTTGTCATCCCGGCTGACCTTGAGCCCGCCGTCGCGCAAGAGATCAGGCAGCTCGCTGTCAAGGCATACACCGCCATTGATGGCGCGGGCATGGCGCGGGTAGATTTCTTGCTCGAACGTGAAACCGGTGCCATCCTTCTCAGCGAGGTGAATACCATCCCCGGTTTCACCAGCATCAGCATGTACGCCAAGTTATGGGAAGCAACTGGCATCCCTTACACCGCTCTGATTGACCAGCTAGTCGAACTGGCGCTGGAGCGTAAGCAGGACCGCGATGCCACAGTACGCACCTACAGGAGAGACGAATGACTTTGGGTAAGGCAGAAAAACCCGTGAAACGCTCAGAGCAGCAGCGCCGCGACCGCCGGCAGGCTGCTTCAACGCGCACGGGTGATTCTACCGCAGCAGCTGCCTCAGTCTCCCGCAAGCGGACCCCTGCTGTTGCGCGTAAACCCGTCCAGGGAGCTTCCGCTCAATCGCCGCGCAAGGTGGTATACAAGGTTGGCGCCAATGGCGTTGAAACCCGCCTACCCGCCATCCCATTTATGCGCTTCAGTTGGCAATGGGTTTCTGGCATCATCGCCATAGTCCTCTTCCTTGTAGTCATTTTTCTAGTCAATTCGCCCATGTTCCGTGTTCAGTCCCTTTCGGTCGATGGGCTCACCCGCTATACCCCCGATGAATTTCAACCCCTGGTCAAAGGGCGCAAGATTTCGATCTTCCTATTCGATACCAGCGCAGTGTTGCACTCTCTGCGCCTGGTCTATCCCGAGCTCATCGACCCGCAGATCAGTATCAGCATGCCCAACCAGGTGCTCGTCAGCGCGGGTGAACGCGAACCGATTATCCTCTGGCAGGCAAACGGCAGCAATTATTGGATCGATGCCGAAGGTGTCATCCTGCAGCCACGTGGAGAGGTGAACGGTTTACTGATTGTGCAAAGCACTGTCGCCCCTCCACTCGCGCGCATGAGCCAAACGCCAACCAGCGTAGTTGATTATGCGCGCATGATCATTGAGCGCCAGAGCGGCAACTTGACCAGCGAGGAACTGATCGACCTCATCAGTCCTGATACCCTCAACGCGATCATCGAGATGAGCGCCATTCTCCCTGCTGGTGGCAGCCTGGTCTACAACCCGATCTCGGGCATGGGCTGGCGCGATCCGCGCGGCTGGGAAGTCTTCTTCGGCACCGACCTTTCGAACATCGATTTCAAGCAGGTGGAGTATGAGACTATACTCGCCAGGCTTGTCGAAATGGGGGTCTCCCCCGCCATGATCAGTGTGGAACACATTGACGCGCCATATTACCGAATGGAGTGAGTGACGATATGGATGAACCTATTGTAGTTGGAATCGACATCGGTACGACAAAGATCTGCACTCTGGTGGCACGTCTCGAAGGTGATTCAGACATGCGCATCCTGGGTGTGGGCATTGAGCCTGCCCAGGGGATGAAAAAGGGCAACGTCATTGATATTCCCGCTGCCACTCAATCCATCGCCCGCTCCATCGAGAAAGCCCAGCGCACCTCCGGGCTCGAAATACAGTCAGCGCTCGTCAGCCTTGCCGGGTCGCATGTTTCCGGCATGAATTCGCGTGGGGTCGTGGGTATTAACGGCGGGGTGATCACCCAGGCTGATGTCGACCGCGCCCTCGAATCCTCGATGGCCGTCGCTATGCCCCACAACCGCGAGGTCATCCACGTCATTCAACGCGGGTTCGCGGTCGACGGGCAGGATGGCATCCAGTCACCGGTGAATTTCTCAGGCTACCGCCTCGAAGCCGAAACTCACATCATCACCGCCGCTTCGTCAACAGTCGAGAATATTCGTCAGTGCGTCAATGCCTGCGGCGTGAAAGTGCTGCAGTTCGTGCTCAACCCGCTCGCCTCAGGTGAGGTCGTGCTCAACCGCTCTGAGCGAGACATGGGTGTGTGTATTTGTGATATTGGCGGCGGTACCAGCGACCTCGCCATTTATATCAACGGCGACGTGTGGCACACCAACGTGCTTCCCGTCGGCGGAAACCTGATCTCTCAGGATATCGCCATTGGCCTGCGCATCAGCCACGACCAGGCAGAACAAGTCAAGAAGCAATACGGACACGCCATCACCTCGGAGGTGGGAGAAGGCGAGTTCTTTACCTTGCGCACGTTTGGCGAGGAACTGCCGCAGCAGATCAACCGCCGCGATCTCGTATACATCATCGAAGCCCGCGCAGAAGAGCTCTTCCAGCTCCTCCACCAGGAGATCCGCCGCTCAGGTTACGATAACCTGCTGCCGGCTGGCATGGTGCTCACAGGCGGTACGAGTCTGCTCCCCGGTATTCGCCCGCTGGCGGCGAAGATCCTCAACATGCCTGTGCGCGTCGCGCGCCCCGATAACCTGCTCGGCCTGGTGGACCAACTGCACTCACCCGCGTATTCGACCAGCGTGGGTTTGCTCAGGTGGTCTGAGATCATGGCGCACCCTGCCTATGCATCCACCCAGCCGCGCGGCTCAAGGGTAAACACCCCAGGCGCGACCAGTGTGGACTGGAACAAAGTCAAGAACGTGCTTGGGAGGCTATTCCCATAGGGATTCACCGGTCTGCCTGACCGGAATCATATTTTCATCTTATTATGGAGGATAAGATCATGGAGACCAACAGCAAGTCATACGCATCACGCAACAGTTTTGAATCAGATGGCAGAAGTCCAGTTGAAGCTTTCGCCCGTATCAAAGTGGTTGGTGTGGGTGGAGGTGGCTGCAATGCAGTCAACCGCATGATCGACGAAGGCGTGCAGGGCATTGAGTTCATCACCGTGAACACCGACGCCCAGGCGCTGCTGCTTTCCAAGGCTCCCATCAGAGTGCGCATCGGGGATAAGACCACCCTCGGTCTCGGCGCTGGTGGAGATCCCGAGGTCGGACAGAAATCTGCCGAAGAATCCTCCGAGGAGCTGTACCAGGCGCTCAAAGGCAGCGACATGGTGTTCGTCACCGCCGGCATGGGTGGGGGCACCGGAACCGGCGCTGCCCCCATCATCGCCCAGATCGCCAAGGAAGTTGGCGCGCTGACCATTGGCGTGGTCACCCGCCCATTCATGTTCGAAGGTGCAAAGCGCCTGCAAAATGCTGAACTTGGCATCGCCAATTTCAAGCAGCACGCCGATACCCTTATCGTCATCCCCAATGACCGCCTGCTGCAGATGGTCGAAAAGCGCGCCACGCTCAACGAGTCGTTCAAGTACGCTGACGACGTGCTGCGGCAGGGTATCCAGGGTATTTCAGAAGTCATCACCATCCCGGGACTCATCAACCTTGACTTCGCGGATGTAAAGAATATCATGGCCCAGGGCGGAGCCGCCCTCATGGCGGTTGGGCATGCCAGCGGTGAAGACCGCGCGGTGAAAGCCGCAGAGCAGGCTATCTCCAACCAGCTGCTCGACATCACCATCGATGGCGCGCGCGGTATCCTCTTCAACGTCACGGGTGGACCCAACCTCACCCTCTTCGAAGTCAACCAGGCTGCATCCATCATCAAGGAGACCGCTCACCCCGATGTCAACCTGATCTTCGGCGCAGTGATCGATCCCAATATGGGTGATGACGTGCGCATTACCGTCATTGCGACCGGTTTTGACCGCCCGGGAGCTGTGCGTACAGCCGTTCGCCCCATCACATTGACCAAAGACGAGTCCAGGAAGATCGCCGCGCCAGTTGCGGCTTCAGTTGCCCGGGTTGAGCCGGCAGTGAAGTCGAATGAGTTCGAGACGGTCTACATCGATACCAAGAATATCGACCTTCCCACCTTCCTGCGCAACCGCTTCGAAGGAAAATAAGGTACACGTTGCAGGTATTGAAACAACCCTGTCCTCCATAAGGTTTACAGGCGTGCGCCCCCGGCGTTACGCCTGCTTTCGCCTGAAATTCGCGGCTGGCGGCTGGTCCCCGCCAGTCGTTCCAATTAACCGCTGAGCTACTTTTCGCTTAATCGGAATTAATGCGACCGTTATGAGGAATTTTGGTACCCTGCACATTTTTAAGGTTCGCGCTCCCTGCTTTTTTCTTTCCGCTTTCAACAACTCAACCCGTAGAAATGCCCTATCTTTACCTCCATCTCACCAAGTTGGCATAATTATCCACAAAATCCCCTAAATCCTGCAAGTGCAAACAATTCCTGGTAACCTTTCCAACCCTTGAAGATTTTAAGGATTAATTACGCCTTTGTAACTTGAATCGCATCCCCGTGTATGTTAGAATAACACCTAGATGTACGGCGCTACTATTTAGCATCCCCCATATATAGGGGATATAATTTCGCGATACTCATCGCAGCCCGCATTCCGGCCATATTTGGCGGCAGATGAATTGAATAGTGAACCTGGAGGGATGGATGCTCTGTCCATACTGTCAGAAGGACCATTCGAGAGTAATCGATACTACCCACGATAGCCGGGGAGGTATCCGTCGGCGCCGCGAGTGTGAACACTGCGGTCAACGGTTTTCAACTTACGAGCGCCCCATCCTTGCCACTCCCCTCATCATCAAACGCTCCGGTACGCGCGAGCAGTTCAACCGCGAAAAATTACTTGAGGGCATCCGTATTTCCTGCGCGAAACGCCCGGTTTCTGCCGACGATATCAACCACCTCGTCAACGAGATCGAAACCTCGCTGCAAAAGATGGGCCGCGAGGAGGTCTCATCCCGCGTGGTGGGCGATATGGTGATCGAAGGTCTCAAGCGCCTCGACCAGATCGCGTACATCCGCTACGCCATTGTTTACTTGCAACTCTCCGACCTGCAATCTATCCGTAAAGAAATTGACCGATTACTGGCTTCATAGGAGAACATCATGGTTTCGTCAACCCACTTCGACCAGAAATCTCTTTTAGATATTGAAGGTATGCCCGCCAACCTCCCGCGTGTCGAGCTGACCGATAACGCCCGCCAGGTGCTGCTCAAACGTTACGTGCGTCGCGGTGTGGATGGGCAGCCTGCCGAAACCGTAGAGGAAATGTTCTGGCGCGTGGCTTCCACCATCGCGGCTGTTGAGACCCGCTGGGCAACCGATGTTGACGCGCTCGCCCGCAAGTATTACACCCTGCTTACTTCCAAAGCCTTCTTCCCTAACTCACCCACTTTTACCGGCGCTGGCACCCCGCTTGGGCAACTCGCCGCCTGCTTCGTCCTGCCCATCAGCGACGACATGGGGCGCGATTCATCCGGCATCTTCCAAACCCTGCGCGACGCCGCCCTCATCCAGCAGACCGGCGGTGGCAACGGATTTTCCTTCTCCCGTCTGCGACCCAAAGGTTCGCACGTCAAAACTTCCTCCGGTCAGGCCACCGGCCCCGTGGGCTTCCTCCGCGTTTACGACCACGCTTTTGGAGAGGTCGCCCAGGGCGGCACGCGCCGTGGCGCTAACATGGCCGTGCTGCGTGTGGATCACCCGGATATCGAGGAGTTCGTCACCTGCAAGACCAACGAGAACCAGATCACCAACTTCAACATCTCGGTTGGCATCACTGATGCCTTCATGCGCGCCGTGGAGGACGACACCGAGTGGAGCCTGCGCTTCCCTGATCTCGCCAACCCGCGCGCCAAGAAGTTCATGGGTACCTACGAGCAGGCAGAAGCCGCCGGCATCCCCTTTAAGGTTTACAAGACTGTGCGCGCGCGCGACCTCTTCCAACGCATCGTCAAGCAGGCGCACCACAACGGCGAGCCCGGCCTGCTCTTCCTCGATGCTGCCAACCGCGCCAACCCTGTACCGCACCTCTACCAGCTCGAAGCCACCAACCCCTGCGGCGAGCAGTGGCTCGGACCCTACGAGAACTGCTGCCTCGGCTCCATCAACCTCGCCCAACACCTCGGACCCGACCACACGGTCGATTGGGACAAGCTGCGCGACAATACCCGCCTCGCTGCGCGCTTCTTAGATGACGTAGTCGACGCCAACGCCTACGTTCCCGCCGTGCCCCAACTCAAAGAGGCAGCTATGCGCAACCGGCGCGTCGGGCTCGGCATTATGGGACTGGCTGACCTGATGTACCACGTTGGTGTGCGTTACGGTTCCCCCGCCGCTGAAGATTTCGGCGCGCAGGTGATGGAATTCGTGCGCTACCACGCCATGCAGACCAGCGTTGAGCTGGCGCGCGAGCGCGGCGCATTCCCCTCCATCAAGGGCAGCATCTATGACCCCGAAAACCTCGTCTGGCAGCCGCCCCTCTCGCTCATCGAAACCCAGCAGTACTGGGGCCGCCCCATTATCGACTGGAGCCTGGTCACCGAGGGCATCCGCCGTTATGGCATCCGTAACGCCGCGCAGACCACCGTCGCCCCCACTGGCACCATTGCCACCGTCGCCGGTTGCGAAGGCTACGGCTGCGAGCCAGTCTTCGCGCTTGCCTACATCCGCCACGTCAATGACAATGGCAAGGATCTGCAGCTCACCTACGCCAGCCCCATGTTCGAGCAGGCGCTCATCGACGCCGGCATCTCCGAGATGGACCGCCAGGATATCTTCGCCGAGGTGATGAAAGAAGGCACCTGCCAGCGCGTCAAGGACCTGCCCGATCACATCCGCAATGCCTTCGTCGTCAGCGCCGACATCACCGCCGAGGAGCATGTGCGTATGCAGGCCGCGCTGCAGGCTTTTGTCGACAATTCCCTCTCCAAGACCATCAACTTCCCCGAAAACGCCACCGAGGAGGATGTTGCCACCGCTTACATGCGCGCCTGGGAGCTCAACTGCAAGGGGCTCACGGTTTACGTCACCGGCTCGCGCGAGGATGTGGTGCTCGAGACCCACTCCACCGCCAAGAAAAAAGCCCCCCTCGCGGATGAATCACAGCCCGACCAGATCAAGATCTGGCAGGAGACCAAGAAGCCCCGCCCGCGCGCGTTGATTGGCCGCACCTTCTCCATCGAGACACCGCTCGGAAAGGCGTTCATCACCATCAACGAGAACGACGCCACCCAGCCGTTTGAAGTGTTCATCAACACAGCCAAGGCTGGCTCTGATACCGCCGCGGTCAGCGAAGCCATTGGGCGCCTCATCTCGTACGTGCTGCGCCTCGCCTCGCCCATCGAACCCTCCCAGCGTCTCACCGATGTCACCCGCCAGCTCACCGGCATCGGCGGCGGACGCTCGCTCGGCTTCGGTCCCAACCGCGTGCGCTCCCTGCCTGATGGCGTCGCCCAGGTGCTCGAGGAGTACCTCGACGACCGCGCCATCCGCCTCGGCAAGACCACCGCTGCCAGCTCCGCCGTGCAGGAGTACCTCATCGACGACATCAACCTGCTCACGCCTGAAGAACCCCCCGCCGGCGACCTGCCCGCTTCCCCCATGAAGATCGGCGACCTCTGCCCTGAGTGCGGCGTCGCCGCCGTCATCAACGAAGAGGGCTGCCGCAAGTGCTATTCCTGCGGGTATAGCGAGTGCTGAGAGTGGAGAGTAGAGAGTAGAGAATTGTAGGGTGCGTACCTCTTGCCCCGCACCTGGGCATCCTGCTCCTGCCCGAAGTGCAAGGCCTTCCGAAATACATGGGCGTGGGAGAAGAGGTTGAGGGAGGGTTGCCGTAAGTGCTACTCGTGTGGGTATAGCGAGTGCTGAGAGTGGAAATAAAAGAGTAGAGATTAGTAAGGGGTAATCAATCTGCTACTTTTCAGAGAAAGTTATCAAATTTGTAGAGCTTCACATCATCCCAATAATTTGCGCAAGTGGACTATTATTTTCACTAATATACTTGGGAACAATTAAATCATCGATTCATTTACGAGAAAAAGTGAAAAGAAACAAAAATAATTTCTATTTAGCCAGTTTCGTAAGTTTTTTTTCGAATGTTATTGTCATTGTCAAAGTTCTTGGTTATATAGCAATTTTCTTAGTCTCGTTGATGGGTGTGAAACCAGAATAAACCTTTAGACTGTGTTCTTGTATCCTTTGATATAAATCACTTGTCACACCTGTATAGAGAACAGTGTGATTTTGGTTGGTCAGAATATAGACATAATAAGCGTCGAAGATTTGTTCCTTAATATTATCGCTCTTCTCTCATGGCTTAATTGGGGATTGCTTCGTCGCTTTGCTCCTCGTAATGACAGTCAAAACCTCCGAGTACCAATCTCCCTCATCTTGCGCCCCTTCAATCAGCGACGGATCATTAGTCGTTGCTCTTGAGGTTTCACTTTTCTTTCTCCCCAATTGCCTATCCTGATTAATTTTATACCACTCCCAGAAACACTTGACAGGTGGTGTATAATTGTAATAGAACATTTTTTCTATCCTACGCGCTCCTTAACAAATTCATATTCCGTTGCAATGATCTTCTTTGTCCAACCGTGAATTGTTTTTAATTGAATCAGCAGTTATCGAAACCTTGACCCCCTGTTCCCTGATTCATTTTTTCTTGAATCCGCGGTCTTTGCGTTCTGAAGCTGTTCTTGCGAAAGGAAGCAGTTATCGAAACCTTGTCCCCACTTGATTCGTTTTTTATTCGTTTTTCCAAAACGAATCGGGTTGATTCATCTCCTCCCAATAACTACTGGGCCCGAGGTGAATCACCCCTACATCACAAATGAAATTGTTCCAAAAAATTCGTGCAATTCGTGGACAGATTTCAATAGCGCATCCAAACTTATACCTGCGGTGTTCTAATTACTGTTAGGCACAACCAAATCATGTCTCAAGTCATGTTTCAAATTCCGATTTCACGCGTGTATAATCAATCTACCCAACAAATGGATCAGGAGGTACACATGAGCAAGATCAGGATCATCACCGATACCGATGCCAGCCTTCCCGTTGAACTCGCCGCGAAGCACAACATCTTCCAGGTGCCCATCACCATCCAGTTTGGCGACGAGACCTACGAGTCCGGCGTCAACATCAACGACAAGACGCTCTTCGAGAAGATTGATGCCCTGGGCAAGCTGCCCACTACCGCAGCGCCTTCCCCAGCCGCGTTCAATTCTGCATTTGAGAACGCGTTCAACACCGGCGCTGAGTCAATCGTCTGCGTCGTAGTCGGCAGCAAGATCAGCCGCACCTATGAATCCGCCATCGCCGCTTGCGAGGAATTCCCCGGCAAGCTCATCACCGTCGTCGATTCTGAATACCTCTCGCTTGGACAGGGTTACATGGCGCTTGCCGCCGCTGAAGCTGCCGAAGCTGGCGCCACCCACGACCAGGTCGTCCAGGCTGCCCGCGACGTGCTGCCCCGCCTGCATCTCTTCGGATCGCTCACCACGCTCAAATACCTCGCCATGGGCGGGCGCATCGGCAAATTCCCTGCCAACATGGCTAACCTGTTGGACATCCGCCCCATCATGACAATGATTGAGGGCAAACTCGACTTGCTGGAGAAAGTGCGCACCCACCGCGTTGCGATGAACCGCCTCGTTCAACTGCTCGAGAAGTCCGCCGAGGGCAAAGAGATCGTTAAAGCCGGCATCACCCATGTTAACAACCTCGAGGACGCTAAAATCCTCGAAGCCCGCCTGCGCGCCGTCCTCGATATACCCGCCGAGATCATCATCACCGAGTTCACGCCCGGGCTGTCCGTCCACGGCGGTACCGGCCTGGTCGCCGCAGTCCTGGTCACAAAAGAATAATCGCCTCCATCAATAACAAAACCCACCGCATTCAGGTGGGTTTTTACGATTGATTATTCGTATCTATCTTATCCAGCCAGGTGATCATCCAAACGGATCTGCACTGGTTTACCCTTGATGCGATAGGAACGCTTGCTATGCTTGAGCACGGATTGCACATGCTTCTCCATCACATCCACCAGCGAGTAATTGGGCTGGATGGTGATCTCACCGATGGCATTGCCTGGAATGCCCGATTCACCGGCGATCGCGCCCACGATGTCACCCGGGCGCAGCCCGCTGCGGTTGCCCAGGTTCATCCACAGGCGCACCATACCCGGCTCGACGAAAGCGTTCATCCTCTCCTTGCCACTGGCTTTACCTGGTTTGCCTGCTGCCTGGTTGGCGTTCTGCTTCGCGGCAGCCTGTGCCTTCCATTCGCCCGCGCTGGTCGCTTCCAGCAGCTCTTTAATGGGTACTTCACCGCTGTTGGCGCGCAGCAATCGGATCAGCCCCACCGCGACCTCGTCGCTGTTGAAACCGTTCAAGCGCAGCTTTTCCAGCAGCTGCTTTTCGGTGTGATTGATGCCCGCCAGCATCTGACCGGTCACCTGTTCGATAAGCCGCGCATCACGTTTTTGCTGCACTTCCACTGCGCCGGGCAACTGCGATTCAGCCACCGTCTGTCGCGTATACGCCTGGATCTGGTTCATGCGACTGCGTTCGCGCGGGGTGAGCAGTGTGATGGCGATACCTTTCTTGCCTGCCCGCCCGGTACGCCCGATACGGTGCACGTAATCTTCAGCGTCTTGCGGCATATCGTAATTGAACACATGCGATACATCGTTGATGTCCAACCCGCGTGCTGCCACATCCGTCGCTACCAGCAGCGTCACGCTGGCTTTGCGGAAGCGGTTGAGCACCAGTTCGCGGCGCGACTGGTTCAGGTCACCGTGCAGCGAATCCGCCGAGAAGCCCCGGCGCATCAGTTCATCTGCCAAATCTTGTGCACGCGCCTTGGTGCGCACGAAGATCAGCGCGCTGGATACGTCATCGGTTTCCAACAGGCAGCTCAGCGCAGCAAGCTTGGTCTCTTCTCGCACGCGGTAGAAGCGCTGCTCGGTTTCCGCGACTGTCATCTGTTTGGGGTTGATGCTCACCTTGGCAGGGTCGCTGAGGTACTTCGCCGCCAGTTTTTGGATCTGCGCGGGCAGCGTAGCGGAGAACAGCGCCATCTGCCTGGTCTCGGGAAGCTCTTCAAAAATGGTTTCGACGTCTTCTATGAAGCCCATCTCGAGCATTTCATCGGCTTCATCCAGCACCAACATCTCCACCTGGCTGAGGTCGAGCCTGCCCTGCCGGATGAAATCCAGCAGCCGCCCTGGGGTACCCACCAACACATCCACACCGCAATTCAATCCCCGGGTCTGCACCTCGTAAGACTGACCGCCGTAAACCGCCAACACCTTGCTGCCGGAAACTCGGGCGAATCCTTCGGCGGCATCCGCCACCTGCTTCGCCAACTCGCGTGTCGGTGCCAGCACCAGCGCGCGCGGCGTACCGTTGCCCCTGCCCAACCGCTGCAGGATCGGCAGCATGAAAGCTGCCGTTTTACCTGTCCCGGTCTGGGACTGGGCCAGTACATCTCTTCCGCGCAACATCAGCGGTATTGTCTCCACCTGAATAGGCGTAGGCTGGGTGTATCCCAGTTGTTCAACCGACTGCAGGTAATCCTCTTGCAAACCTAATTCTTCAAAACTATGACTCATTCAATTCCTTTTCGCATAAAAAAATACCCTCCGGTACCGGCTGGGTATTTTGAACCTGGCACGATCTTTCAGCGTTTTCGCAACGCGGCGAATAGTATATCACGAATGCTCAAAAAATGGAGATTTTGGAATACCTTCCTCCAAAATGGTGAAAGAAGATGCTGTCGAACGCCCCCAAGATTAATCCAGCAACACTGCCGTATAATAAGAGAAAACCAAAACAGGAGCAGTCACATGGCCAAGAAATTCGTCCTCGTCGCGGGCAACATCGGCTCTGGCAAAACCTCACTGACTGAACGCATTGGTGAGCGGCTCAAGTGGCACACCGCTTACGAATCTGTTGTGGACAATCCCTACCTGCCTGATTTCTACAAGAGCATGAAGGATTGGGCTTTTCACCTGCAAGTGTACTTCCTCGGGCACCGCGCCCAGCAGCATCTCGATATGTACAATGACCCGCGTTCGGCCATTATTGACCGCAGCATCTACGAGGACGCTTTCATATTCGCGCGCGCCCTGCACGCAATGGGCAACATCAATGAACGGGATTACAAGACCTATCGCAAGGTTTTTGACTTGATCATGCAGAATCTGCCCAACCCCTCGCTGCTGGTCTACCTGAAAGCCCCGGTGGATACCCTCGTCGAGCGCATCCAATCACGCGGGCGTGACATCGAATCGACCATCTCGCGCGATTACCTCGCCCTGCTGGACAGTTATTACACCGATTGGATCGGCAATTTTGATCTCTGCCCGGTGCTCACCTTGCGCACCGATGATCTTGATTTCGTGCACGAGTCCAAACACCTGGACACTGTGGTGCACAAGATCAAAGATAAGCTTTCGGGACGAGAGGAGATCGTTTTCGATTAGAGAAATCGTAAGTTTTTACTCATGTTCGAAGCTATTTTCAGTGCAACCTATTCTCCATCCATCCGTATATTAGCTAGAAAAACAAAATACGCGGGGCAGCAGTGACGCAATTGGACCCACAATGGATCGAGAAAGCCCGCCATGGAGATGATGAAGCCTTCACCATGTTGGTAAATACCTACCAGAATCCGGTTTACAACCTGTGTTACAGGATGCTTGGAGAGGCCACCGCCGCGGAAGACGCTGCGCAGGAGACATTCTGGCGAGCTTATCAAAACCTCAAACGTTATGACCCTCAACGGTCCTTCGCGACCTGGCTACTTTCCATCGCTGCACATTACTGCATCGACCAGCAGCGCAAACAAAAGGTCGGCATTTTTGAACTCGACGAATTCCCTGATTTCGACCTTGCCGACCCAGATATCCCCAACCCCGAAACCGAGGTCATCACAAACAGCGAAGACGAAGCACTGCACCTGCTCATTAACCGGCTTAACCCGCCGGACAGGGCGGCCGTCATCCTCAAATACTGGTACGGATGCTCAGAAGAAGAGATCAGCCAGGCTCTCTCGCTCACTGTCAGCGCTGTGAAAAGCAGGCTGCACCGTGCACGCAAGCATCTGGCTGAAACAATCATGGCAACCCAGGCGTTGCCGGTAAAGGAAGGTCAATAAATGGATCATCAAACTTACAAATCCTGGATCCTGAATGACGAATTGCTTAGTGGTGAAGACCTTACACAACTTGAAGAACATTTAGCTGAATGTATTGAATGCGCCCGCTTGAAAACCAACCTGGATACTGCTTTGCGCATGGTACGACTCGCGCCACCAGTGCCTGCGCCGCCCAATTTCACACAACGCTTCACAACCTCGCTTGCCGCGCGCAAGCGCGAAGAGGAAAAACACCAGGCGCGCTCACTCACTTTAGCCCTCTCCTCGTCCGCACTGGTGGTCGCGTTTGGTGCGTTGTTGATATTCCTCCCTGATATTTCCCTAATCTCCCTCACTGCCGGGTTGATATCCTCAATGCTGCGAGTTTTTGAGCTTGCACAATCGACTGCCTCTTTCGTGAGTGGGTTCGTTAACAACGCGAATCCCTCCTCACTCGTAACCCTTTTCGTGGTCATCGGCGGCTGGATCGTGCTGGCTAGCCTTACGCTGGCATTATCAGTTTGGAAATTGGCGATCAAAAAGGTGGGCACAAACAGATGAAAAAACTGTTGAAATACTTACTCGTAGTATCAGCCCTGATCCTAGCGCTTGCGCCTTCCCAGGTGCTCGCCCAGGAACCAACCCCGCAGCCTGAAAACCGCATCAGCGGCGATCAATTGGTGATCGGCAATACATTCTGGCTACGTGAGAACGAGGTACTCGACGGCAACATCCTCGTCATCGGGGGTATCGCCTCAACAGCCGTGGGCTCACGCATTGAAGGAGATGTGATGCTGGTTGGTGGTACGCTCTCAGTGGACGGCGAGGTGAACGGAAATATCGTTTCTATCGGCGGAGCTGTGAATCTCAACGATGAATCCGTGGTCAACGGTGATCTTTCGCTTTTGGGAGGCACGTTGCAGCGCTCCAACCTGGCGGTCATCAATGGCGGCGTGAATCAAAACGCGCCTGACGCTTTTGATAATAATTTTACTGCAGGTGGCAAATGGTGGAACCCATTCAACTCTGGCAAATCGCTCCTCGCCCGGGTTCTCAGTGCGCTGTTCCAATCGCTGGCTATGGGAATCCTCGCGGTGCTGGCAGGGTTGCTGCTGCCACACAATTTGAAGAACATAGCGACGACCGTAACCCGTGAACCACTGGTGAGCGGTGGCATCGGCCTTCTGACCATCATCGTCGCGCCGATCGCATTTCTTCTCCTCATCATTACCATTCTCCTCATCCCGGTCAGCTTCCTGGGGTTCATCGCGCTAAGCCTGGCGATCCTGCTTGGCTACATCGCCGTCGGTTTCGAAATTGGTCAGCGTTTGGCTGATTTGTTCAAGACCACCTGGCATCCTTCAATCTCAGCAGGTTTGGGGTCACTGCTGCTCTCTTTGGTAACCACATTCACCAATCTCATCCCTTGCATTGGCTGGGTGCTTGGCTTTGTCGCTATCATCATCGGCCTCGGCGTAGTGATCACCAGCCGGGTCGGCTCTGAAAAATACGCCAACCAATTGATCCAGGCGGTGATTCCAAACCATGGCAGCGTACCCTCCCCCATCACCGGCCAGGAATCTGAAGCTCAATCCTCCGACGAACCCACCGAACCACCCAAGGCTGAATAATCTCGTACTAAAGAGGTGTTCGATGAAATTACTTAAGCTTTTCTCCTTGCTGTCCATTGCCTTTCTGCTCATCTCCTGTACCTTTATTGCCGATTTTCAAGCCGAAAAAACCGGGGAAATAGTGACAGTCGAGATCAGTGAAGCGCACGACGGTGGATCAGACCCGGCCGCGGTCAAGATCGAAATGGGCGGGGGCACTCTCAACTTACGCGGCGGGACAGACATGCTGGTGGAGGGCGAGGTCAACTACAATTTTTACACTCTCGAACCCACTGTTTCTCGCACTGATAATCAGGTGACCATCAGCCAGAAGACCAAAACCACTGTCTCACTGCCGCAGGGCAAACTGATCAATGACTGGGAGTTGCAACTGGGATCCATGCCGCTCGCATTGAGCATCAACACAGGCGCTTATGAAGGCAAGCTCAACCTCGGCGGACTCTCCCTCACCAGTCTTTCGATCGCCGACGGCGCGAGTTCCTCCCGCTTGTTTTTCGATGAGCCGAATGCCGTCCCGATGACCAAATTCACTTACACAACCGGCGCATCAGATGTTGAGCTGCACGGATTGGGCAATGCTAACGTCAGCGAGATTCGCTTCAGCAGCGGTGTCGGCAATTACCTGCTGGATTTCTCCGGTGAGAACACCACTGATTGCGACGTTTCCATCAAATCGGGTGTCAGCAGCCTCAAGATCATCATCCCCGCAAACGCCCGCGCCGAGGTGATCATCAATGGCGAACTGAGCGACGTTGACCTGACCGGCACCTGGACGGTGGAGAACAATCGTTACTTCGCTGGCAGCGAAGGCGCACTGATCCGCATCAACATCGATATGGCAGTTGGCAGCCTGCAGTTAGTCGCTGAATAAGGTCAAGTCCGATAATACGCAACTCCGGATGGCTTCATCCGGAGTTGTTTGATTAATAATGTGTTTGCTTGTGAAAATTACTTGTACAAGCCCGTCTCGCTGATCGCCTGGTAGACTGCATCGCGCAGGTAGTAGCGATAGCCCTTTCCTTCGCCGATCCTGTGTCGGATCTGCTTGGAGCTAATCTCCAAAATGGGGGCTTCAACGATGTTGACCTTACGGGAAATTCCCGGCAGCACCTTGTCTAGCGACTCCAGGTCAACCTGGTCGGCGTGCCGGCGCATCACCCCGATACCGTCGCAGGTCTTGATGAAGTCCTGCGGGCGGTTCCAGGTGGGCAGGTCATGCAGTGAATCACCGCCCATTAAGTAGAAGATCTCAGCACCGGGGTATTCCTTTTTTAGAATATTGACTGTGTCGATTGCGTAATGCGGGCCGGGGCGGTCGATATCCACTCGCGAGACCTGGAAAGCCGGGTTGCCCTGTATGGCAACTTCCACCAGCTTGACGCGATCCTCGATCGGGCTGACGTTGATGTAGCGCTTGTGCGGGGGGTTATCCGTCACCACCCACAACAGCAGGTCAAGCGACAATTGCGTGCGGCACTCCTCTGCCAGGATCAGGTGCCCGACATGCGGAGGGTCGAAGGTACCCCCAAATACACCCACTCTTTTGACAGCCTGCATTTCACTCCTGCCATTCCAATTCGTAATCCAGGATGTAGACCAGGTCGCCGTTACCGACCCCCTGCTGACGCAGCGCTTCATCGACACCCAGCTTCTCCATCAGATGATGGAAGCGCCGCACCGAGCCGTCATGTTCCCAGTAGGTCATCTCCGCAGCCCGTTCGATCGCCTTGCCGTTAACGCGCCAGCCCTCACCCTCGCGCACAATTGTGAAGTCGCGCGGGTCTTCGCTCGGCTTGTACACTGGCAATTCAGGTATGACCTCGGGAATGGGGATTTCCAGCAGCAACTGGTGGGCTTTCCACAACACCAGCGCGAGGTTTTCACGTGTCAGCGCTGAGATCGCGAATGCTTCGTAGCCGCGCTTCTTCAGCCCCTTGCGCAGTCCTTCCCAGCGCTCCTTGACCTCAGGCAGGTCGATCTTGTTGACCACCACCACCTGCGGTTTCTTGGCAAGCAGATCATCGAACAGGGCGAGTTCGCTGTTAATCTGGCTGAAGTCCGCCAGCGGGTCCTCAGCGCTGCCATCCAGCACGTGAATCAGCACGCGGGTGCGTTGAATATGCCGCAGAAACGCGTCACCCAACCCCACGCCCTGGTGCGCGCCCTCGATCAACCCGGGGATGTCCGCCAATATCAAGTCGGTTTCCTCATCCAAACGGGCGACGCCCAGGTTGGGCTCAAGCGTGGTGAAGGGATAGTCTGCGATCTTCGGTTTGGCGTTGGTCACCGCCGAGAGCAGGCTCGATTTGCCGGCGTTAGGCACGCCCACAATGCCCACATCCGCCAGCAATTTCAACTCCAGCCGGATGTTCTTTTCCTCCGGTGGTTCGCCTTTTTCGGCTGTGCGCGGCGCCTGGTTGCGCGAAGTGGCGAAATGCTGGTTGCCCCGCCCACCCCTGCCGCCCTTGCACACCACCAGTTCCTGGCCGTCTTCCACCAGGTCGCCCAGCAGTTCATTGGTGTCTGCATCGTATACGATCGTGCCCGGCGGCACCGGGATCACCAGGTTCTCAGCGCTCCGCCCTGACATGTTGCTAGGTCCGCCGTTTCCGCCATCTGGCGCAATGTACTTACGCTTGTAACGAAAACTGTTCAGCGTGTTCAATGTCTTGACCACGCGGAAGATGACGTCACCGCCCCTGCCCCCATCTCCGCCGTCGGGGCCGCCGCGCGGCACGTACTTTTCGCGGTGAAAATGCATCATCCCCGCGCCGCCGCGGCCAGACCTCACAAAAATGGTTGCTTCATCAATGAACATTGCACGTTTCTTTCAAAAATGGCTCAGCGACCTTTGGCGACCGCTGAGCCTTGAGTGTCTGGATCTTACTTACCAAATTTCTTCTTGAGGATGTCCTCAAGGTCCGGTTTGCCGATCTCCTGCAGCTCGTAGCGCACGCGCTGCATCGGCTTGTTGACCTTGATGATGCGGGTCAGATCGATGGGAGTGGCGGAAACCACCAGGTCGACATCGGCCTTGTTGATTGTTTCTTCCAGGTCCTTGACCATCTGATCGCCGTAGCCCATCGCCGGCAGGATCGTTCCGGTCTTGGGGTACTTGACGTAGGTGTCATGGATGCTGCCCACCGCGAACGGACGGGGGTCAACGATCTCGGCGGCGCCGAAACGCTTGGCAGCCACCCAACCCGCGCCGTAGGCCATCTCACCATGCGTAAGGGTCGGGCCGTCTTCCACCACCAGCACGCGCTTGCCGCGGATGGCTTCAGGATCATCCACGAACAGCGGCGAGGCGCCTTCAACCACGATGGCGTTGGGGTTCAACTCGTGCAGCGAATTGCGCACTTCGATCACCGCAGCGGGATCGGCGGTATCGACCTTGTTGATGACAAACACATCCGCCAGTTTGACATTGGTCTCGCCAGGATGGTAGGACTTTTCGTGCCCCGGGCGGTGCGGGTCAGCGACCACGATCGCCAGGTCAGACTTGTAGAATGAAAAGTCATTGTTGCCGCCGTCCCACAGAACGATGTCGACTTCCTTTTCCGCTTCGCGCAGGATTGCTTCGTAATCCACGCCCGCGTAGACGATGACGCCGTTGTCGATATGCGGTTCGTATTCCTCGCGCTCCTCGATGGTGCACTCGTGCTTGTCGAGGTCAGCGTAGGTGGCGAAGCGCTGCACTTTCTGCTTCACCAGGTCGCCGTAGGGCATTGGGTGTCGGATCGCCGCGACCTTGAAGCCCATGCCGCGCAGGATCAGCGAAACCCGGCGGGTGGTCTGGCTCTTGCCTGACCCGGTGCGCACCGCGCAAACCGAGACCACAGGTTTGACGGATTTCACCTGGGTGGATTCAACGCCCATCAGGCGGAAATCAGCCCCGGCAGCCAGCACAGTGGACGCCTTGCTCATCACGAAAGCATGCGGCACATCGCTATACGCGAACACCACCTGTTCGACCTTGTGTTTCTTGATCAGCTCGACCAGGTCAGATTCGGGGTAGATGGGAATTCCAGCCGGGTAAAGTGATCCGGCCAGCTCGGCGGGATATTTGCGGCCTTCAATGTTCGGGATCTGCGTCGCGGTGAAGGCTACAACTTCATATTCCTTGTTGTCGCGGAAGAAAACGTTGAAGTTATGAAAGTCTCGCCCTGCTGCGCCCATGATGAGGGTCTTGATTGGTGTCATGTGATTCTATCTCCTTTGGTTTAAGATAATTTTCACATCGCTTGTGGGGCTGTGATGCCCAGTATTGCCAGGCTATTGGCAATCGCCTGCCGCGCGGCTGCCACCAGCCGAATGCGCGTGGAGCGCTGCGGGTCTTCTACGCTCAGAACAGGACATTGGGTGTAAAAATCGTTGAACGCGCGCGCCAGCTCATACGCCTGGTTGGTGATGATCAGCGGTTTGAGGTCCCTGGCAGCCTTCTGGATCTCCTCCGGCATGCGCGCGATGAGGTCGATGAGCGTGACCTCCTGCGGACTCAGTTCGTACGCGGGTACGCCATCCGCGGGGATAACGTTTTCCACCTTGCGCAGGATGGAATTAGCCCTGACGTACGCATATTGAATGTAGGGCGCCGCCTGACCGTTGAAATCCAGCGCGGACTCCCAGTCAAAGGTGACCACCTTGTTGCTCTCGCGTGAGAGCATCGGGAAGCGGATCGCGCCGATGCCGACCGCTTTGGCGATCTCGAGCTGCTTTTCTGCGCTCAACTCGCGGTTCTTTTCCTGCACCACTGCCAGCGCGCGGGCGGTCGCCTCGCGGATCAGGTCTTCGAGCAGCACCACCGTGCCCTCGCGCGAAGCCATCACCACGTTGCCGGGCAGGTTGACCAGCTCGTACGGCAGGTGCTGGCAGCGAGGCGCCCAATCGTACCCCAGCAGCTCCAGCGTCTTGAACACCTGCTGGAAGTGCAGCGACTGGCGCACATCCACCACGTAATAGGATTTCACCAGGTCAGGGTAATCGATGAACTTCTGACGCGCCAGCGCCAGGTCTTCGGTGGCGTACAGGGCGGTGCCATCCGAGCGCAGCACCACCATCACGCGGTATTTCTCGTCCTTCAAGCCGAGCTTCTGATCGATCTTGACGATCACTGCGCCGCCTTCGGCGCGCTCATCGTCCGCGATGCCCGCCGCCAGCAGCTCGTTAACGATCTCTTTGCCGGGCTTCTCGAACATCGAATTGAAATAGTAGCGGTCGAAGTGAATATCCAGCAGGTCGTACATTTCGCTGAACCCGTCCAGCGACCACTGCCGGGTTTCCTCCCAGCACTGCACCACCTCGGGGTCGCGCCTGTCCCAGCGCGCGTACATCTCGCGGATTTCCTCTTCGAGCGCGGGATCCTGCTCCAGGCGCTTGACCGCCTCGGCGTAGATCGTTCCCATCCAGCGGGTGATGTCCCGGTCCGGCTTCTCGCCCTTGTGATGTTTGAGGTAGTTCCACAGCCATTTGATCACGTGCAGGCCGATATCGCCCGGGTAATTGGCGCGGATAACATCGTATCCCGCCGCGTCGAGGATGCGCGCGACCACATCGCCCAAGAAGGCGCTGCGCAGGTGCCCGACGTGAAATGCCTTATGCGTATTGGGGTGCGAGAATTCCACCATCAAGCGCTGGTTCAGTCGCTCACCGCGCGCGTATTGCCCGCCTTCCTCCAGCACCTGCTGGATGACGCGGCGCGCGTAATCGGCGGTCGAAAAGTACACGTTGAGATAGCCATTGACGGCTTCGATCTTCTCAAAGCCTTCGATATTCGCCAACCTGGCGGCAACCGCCTGCGCGATCTCATTGGCGCGCTGCGCGACATTGCCGCGTGTCTCGCCGAAAGACCTGGCTGCGAGTTGGAAGAAGGAGGTGGCGATGCCCCACTGTCCATTAAACGGGATCCACGCCCATTTGACCTCAACCTCGGGCAAATAGTGTTCCCTGCAATATTCCTGGATGTAGGACGCTATGGTTTTCTGCTCGGCTTCAAACATTCCTGATCCCATTTCTTAAGATGACCAGAAGGATTATAACACAGGCGATATTTGCCTCAGAAAGAACACAAAAGCGGGAGAAGGACTCTCCCGCTGGATGTGATTGAAAAACAAAGCTTACTGTGCAGCGTTTAAGCGCTTCATCAGCCTGCTCTTGCGGCGCGCGGCGTTATTCTTGTGAATGACACCCTTCTGCGCGGCCTTGTCCAGCGCGGCGATGGCGGCAAGCGTGGCGGCTTTCGCCGCTTCGGGGTCATTGCCTTCGATCGCAACACGGGCGCGGGCAACACGAGTGCGCGCGGAACCGCGGTAGACACGGTTCAAGAGCCTACGTTTTTCATTCTGCTTGTTGCGTTTGATTGCCGATTTGATGTTAGCCAACTTCAATTCTCCTAAAAACTTCTGACAGTGCGAGGGTTGAGGGTAAGCACTGGTTCAGGTGGCGCAGGAATTCTACCTTAACCTGGTATATCTGTCCAGATATTCGTCTTATTTATCCTGCAAAGCTGCCACGCCGGGCAGCTCGAGACCTTCGAGCATTTCCAGCGAAGCGCCGCCGCCCGTTGAGATGTGGGTGATCTTGTCCGCCAGGCCAGACTGCTGAATGGCTGCCACCGATTCACCGCCGCCGATGATGCTCACCGCGCCGCTATCCGCCACGGCTTTGGCGACACCGAACGTGCCAGCGGCAAACTTCGGGAATTCGAACACGCCCATCGGGCCGTTCCATACCACCGTGCCGGCTCCGGCGATGATCGCGCCAAAGGCTTTCACCGTCTGGGGGCCGATATCCAGGATGCGCCAGCCCGCGGGCACGTTGCCCGCCAGCTCGAGGCGGCTGTCAGCCTCGGCGTCGAACTTGTCCGCCAGCACAACATCCACAGGCAGGTGCAGTTTGCCCGCGGCTTTGTCGAGCAGTCCGCGTGCTACCGGCAGAGATTCATCCTCCACCAGCGAATCGGCCACCTCAAACCCCTGCGCCTTGATGAAGGTGTTGGCCATGCCACCGCCTATGAGGACCGCGTCGGCCTTGGTGAGCAAGTTGTTGATCACCCCGATCTTGTCGCTGATCTTCGCGCCGCCCAGGATCGCCACGAAAGGCCGTTTGGGATCAGCCACCGCCTGCCCCAGGTACTTGATCTCTTTTTCGAGCAGGAAGCCGGCGACCCCCGGTTTGAAGTGCGTCACGCCTTCAGTGGAAGCATGCGCGCGGTGAGCGGTGCCGAAGGCATCGTTCACAAACAGGTCTGCCAGGCTCGCCAACTGCTCCGCCATCTGCATTTCGTTCTTTTCCTCTTCAGGGTGGAAGCGCGTGTTTTCCAGCACCAGCACGCCGCCCTTCTGCAGCGCTGAGGCTGCCGCCTCCGCTTGCGGTCCAATGCAATCCTCGGCGAAGCTCACCGGTTTGCCCAGCAGTCCTGCCAGATGCTCGGCGACAGGCTTCAGCGAATACTTGAGGTCAGGTCCGCCTTTGGGGCGCCCCAGGTGCGAGCAGAGGATCACGGCGGCGCCGTGATCCAGCAGGTACTGGATGGTGGGCAGCGCGGCGCGCACGCGGGTGTCGTCACCCACCCTGCCCTCCGCGAGGGGAACGTTGAAATCCACCCGCACGAGCACCTTTTTGTCATTTACATCAATATCCCGGATCGTTTTTTTATTAAACATACTGCATCCTCCTGATAGAAATCGATGCGCAACCGGGTCAAAACCGTCGGATGCGCATCGTTAGACTGCATTAACTCCTGGGAGAAACTCCCCGGTATTCGCCTAAAGGCTCTTCCCCATCATCGCCGCCAGGTCAGCGGTACGGCAGGAATAACCCCATTCGTTATCGTACCAGGCCACCACCTTAATCAGTTTGCCACCCATGACCGTGGTGGTGGGCAGGTCTACGATTGAGGAACGCGGGTCGCCTTTGAAGTCCATTGAAACCAGCGGGAAGCCGTACTCGCCGGTGGTGTAGCCCAGGATGCCCTTGAGCCTGCCCTCAGCCGCTTCGATGAAGGTGGCGTTGAGCTCCTCTTTGGTGGTTTCCTTTTCGATGGTGGCAACAAAATCGACGATCGAAACGGTGGGGGTGGGCACGCGCAGCGAATAACCGTCAAACTTGCCCTTCAGTTCGGGGATGACCAGCGCCAGGGCTTTGGCCGCGCCGGTGGTGGTGGGGATGATGTTCAAACCAGCGGCGCGTGAGCGACGCAATTCTTTCTTGTGCCCCTGGTCAAGGATGACCTGGTCATTGGTGTAGGAATGGATGGTGGTCATCATGCCGGAGACGATACCGAATTTATCGTTTACTACTTTGGCAGCCGGCGCCAGGCAGTTGGTGGTGCAAGAGGCATTGGAGATAACATGGTGCTTTGCGCCGTCATACTTGTCATCATTCACGCCGAGCACCAGGGTGATGTCCTCGTTCTTGGCGGGTGCGGTGATGATCACTTTCTTAGCCCCGCCCTTTTCGATGTGCACGCGCGCGCCGGCTTTGCCCTTGGCAGGGTCGCCGTTGGCGTCGGTGAACACACCGGTGGACTCGATGACGATATCCACACCGAGGTCCTTCCAGGGCAGCAACGCGGGATCCTTCTCCGCGAAGACCTTGACGGATTTTCCGTTGATGATCAGCTCATTCTCTTTGGCGATCACCTCGCCCGGTACGATGCCGTAATTGGAGTCGTACTTGAAGAGGTGCGCGTTGGTTTTGGTGTCGAAGAGGTCATTGACCGCCACCACTTCCAATTCGCTGCCGTGGAATTCGTTGATCGCTTTTAATACCTGCCGGCCGATGCGGCCGAACCCATTGATGCCAACTTTTGTTGCCATAATTCGTGCCTCCATTTGATAGTTTATTTATTTTACCATTTATGAAGTGGGTTTTGAGGATTTGTGAATAGGGCAGGTTGAGAACCAGCCGCAACGGGTCGATGCATTGATTTTTCATTCCTCCCAAACGTAAACATTTATTACCAGACCACCCCAACGCCGGAGATTTCAATTAGCGAAAAACCGCAATACTTGATGATGGGTTCACAAACAACCAACCCGGCGCGCTTTGTTGATGCATGTCATGGAATTCTACTTTGAACCCATCATATGAACTGCAATACAGCATGGTTTCGATAACTGCAGAAACGAATCAAAAACGAATCGAAGCGTAGTATATGGAGAGTAGTGATTGGTGCCTGGCGAATGGTGGTTTGATGGCTCCATGGTTTCGATAACTATTGAAACAAAAAGAAACAAATCAAAAACCAAGAACCGGTGATGGTTAGGTAAGAAACGACCAAGTGATTCGTATTTACAAAAAAATAAAAACGAATCGGGTTGTATATAGGGTACGCCGGCGAGCAGTAATGAACAAAGAAACATACGAGACCCTTTTTGATAGGATATATGTTCTATTATAACATGGTTGTCAAGTGTTTTTAAGAAATTGGATCGGTTGGCTCAACAAGAGAGCCTGCCCTGGATGCTTTTGCAGGGTATATTGGTAGTCAGTGGTGCTGGTACCGGTGCGCAGTTCGCCGTACGCGGTGTATTTCAGCATGCTGATCGCGTTCCCGGTCGCGTCCACGGTCACAGTGGTGGAGCTAAGGTGATCCGAGAGCAGCCAGGTGATCGCTTCGTCCACGCGCAGGGCAATGCGTACTGGTGCTGCATAATAAACATTATATTCGACTCTTGACTATTCGTTCTAACCGAGGAAAGAGAGTAAAATCACCTAATAGAATTTCTGATGCATACATTTGAAGCATTTTAGCATAATGATCAAGCGCTACGCCAAGATAACCCTCTGAATCAGACCTCATTTCTATACCTGTATAACCTGGAATCTTTAGCGAAAGTATATCCTTAAGGTCGTACCCATGAATTACTGTGTCACTACTTATAAAAATCGGAGCCTTAATTAATTTTCCATTGATTAATTGGAAAATCATGACGAAAATTTGATTCTCCCTATAATCAAACAATATCTGAACCCCAGTTGTTTCATTTTGATATATCATTTCAATATTATCTATTTTCTTGACAATCTTAAACCCATACTTGCTAACCAGGAAAGAAAATTTTTCCTTACACATGTCAAGTATTTTAACTTCCCCTTTATTTAATCTATTTTTGGATTCCAAGTTTAGTTACTCCATATCTAAGCCCTTCTAGGACTCTTGTCTCCATTACTGCGGTTTATTCTGCTTGGATCGACCCCAATGTCGATTATATCTCTTCCTTCTTTAACCATATCGCGAATCCACCTTTCATTTCTCTTCAGTGATAGATCCAAATCGAATGGGTCTATCTTCCAAGGCTTATAATACGATCCACCAATCTGTTTAGCAAAAGGTATTACTCTTTCGTACATGTTTTCACCTATTACAATTGGTGCTTTCTTCCCAACATCAATGACATCATCTATATGGTTTCCAAATGAGGAAGGTATTAACGGTAATAATCCCATTAACAACCAAGGACTGCAATCACCGCTAGCACAATAGGCAGCAGAGATCGCCCAATCTGCGGGTTCATTCAATACTCCAACAATGGTGGTGGTTACATCTACAACTTTCTCTAGTGTCTGTTGATTTTCTTGTCTTTCCTGTTCGGTGTGCAATTCGTAATAAACCGTATAGGCGTATGAGTCATAATCGCCTCCCGTCCCGGTATCTCCTGTAATTCCATCCCACAATCGGTGCCCGCTCGGATCGGAGTAGTTGATCGGATTCCCCCTCTCGCTTCGCTCGGGGGTGCAAAGACCGCGACCGTTGACGTAGGCATACCGGTCATAGCCCTTGATGCTGCCGGGCTCAGGCACGATCGTGTCCGCGGAGATAAACCTCGCCAACTGCGGGTCGTAAAACCGCGAAACATAGAAGTACAACCCTACTTCTACTTCGCTGCGCTGACCAGTATATTGATAGTCGGTGGTGCTGGTACCGGTGCGCAGTTCGCCGTATGCGGTGTATTTCAGTATGCTGATTGCGTTCCCGGTCGCGTCCACGGTCACGGTGGTCGAGCTAAGGTGGTCCGAGAGCAGCCAGGTGATCGCTTCGTCCACGCGCAGGGCGATGCGCAGGCGTAACTGAAGCAGTTTCAGAGCAAGCTGACCGCGACCGGTGGTTGGTCTTCAGTTGTTAAGGTGCCGGGGTGGTTCAGGCGTGCTTCCTTGGCATTCAAGACAGCATCTACGAACTGGCAGTGCTAAATAGAATCCCTAAAAACAAAAAACCCTAAACAAATATCAATCGCAAATTTGCGTTTCTCAATATCAAAACTTGCTAGTAGATTTTCTAATGCCTCTAAATATTCTTTTTTTTCTTCTGATTTTAAATCTTTGTACATTTTCAATATGGACATCACATTACTACCGTACACAATATTTGCGTTGGAGTAAAGTTTGTTTTTTTTCATTTGTCTTTCGAATTCATTATAAAAGTATGATGCATCTTTTTTCATGGATAAATCCTCCCGATAATTGTTAATGTCTCAGGTGGTAGATTTGATGTTACGTACCATTGTGGTATTCCATTAATCATGTTAGTGACTCCTGCGGGAGTAGCGCTGTTTATATCAACTAGTCGCATAGTTGCGCCATTTCCAAATTTACCTGCAGTTTGTGGCCATAAATTTTGCCTATATAAAATTGTCTCAAATTGACTCGATTTTGATATGGTATTTACATATTGATATTGAGTTAACCAAATCTTACCATTACTTTATCTAGTTAATAAACCTAGATCCTTTATGCTAGTATCAAATTGAATGGGATCTATTCTCACGAAAGAATTCCCTGGAATTAAGTTTTTTGCTGCTCTACCACCCCCCCAATACCCAGTACCCCTTCAACTGCAGCCACGCAACCTGGCCCAGTTGCGACACATACTAACCCACCAACTCCAACTCCTAACGCTACATGTGCACCCACCCAGCCAAGCATATATCCGCCAGAAATTCCCCAAGCCTCCCATCCTGCATCAGGATTATTGAAGATCGACCAGGCGGTTCCTACTAGTTGCCATCCACGTATGTAATCATCTATGATCGTATTATTAAAAGGTGAATCGAAATCGTTACTTCCGCCATCACCGTAGTTATAACCTCCACCACTTCCCCCTCCGCTGCCTGGTGGATTGACCTTATTACAGCCCCGGCTATAATCGTCGTCACACGCTCTGTGCCCACTCGGATCGTTGTAGTTGATGGGGTTGTTGTTTGTATAAGCAAACCGGTCATACCCCTTGATGCTATTAGGCTCAGGTACGATGGTGTCCGCGGAGATGAAACGGCCTAGCTGGGCATCGTAAAACCGCGAAACATAGAAGTACAACCCTACTTCTACTTCGCTGCGCTGACCAGTATATTGATAGTCGGTGGTGCTGGTGCCGGTGCGCAGTTCGCCGTACGCGGTGTATTTCAGCATGCTGATCGCGTTCCCGGTCGCGTCCACGGTCACAGTGGTGGAGCTAAGGTGGTCTGAGAGCAGCCAGGTGATGGCTTCGTCCACGCGCAGGGCGATGCGCACATCCGTGGGGTGGGATGAGAGCCCGACGTCGCGAGTAGATGCCATTAGTCCTGTTTGGTCTACCATCCGCCCCTTCACCTTTTCCGCGTTGTCTGATGGTGGGTTCACAGACCGAACCCACCCTACGCATTGTTGGTCGATGGCCGCAGGGAGTGTTTCAATCCACCATCACAAGTCGATGCCATAAGTTCTGTTCGGTCGATCATTCGAATCTTCACCGTTTCCGCGTCGTTTGACGGTGGGTTCACAATTCGAACACACCCTACGCATTGTTGGTCGATGGCCGCAGGGAGTGTTTCAATCCACCGGCACGAGTCGATGCCATGAGTCCTGTTTTTCTTCAATCCATCCCTTCACCGTTTCCGCGTTGTTTGACGGTGGGTTCACACAACGAACCCACCCTACGCATTGGTGGTCGATCGATCAAAACTCTGACCTCGCTCTCCAAAATCCCCGCCTGTGCCTCAAAGCAAACATCACTTACCAGTATATACCCCTGAACTCCCCGTGACATAACAAAACTGGAAGCTGGCGGTCACCCGGCAGCTCCCAGCGTGTATCACAAAATATCAAACTGGCTAAATCGTGGAATTCACATCCCGGGAGCTGAGGGGTCCGGTGCGTTCGAGATACAGGTCCATGATCGCCTTCGCCACCTTGGCAGAGCTGTGCCGCCAGGGGTTTTCCTTGTCCACCAGGTCGGTCTCGTAGATCTGGTAATGCGCGTCCTTCTTCTCGACCTTCACCCACTCCACCCCTCCGGGGATGGATTCATCGAAACGATTGTTGGCGAGCACGACGTCAAACAGCCTGGCGCCCGCGTGCCGTTCGATGGTGCGCACATGATCCTCGCACGAATATCCATCCGTTTCACCCCTCTGCGTGGCGATATTGCACACGTAGAATTTGTACGCCCGGCTGGCTTTGATCGCGTCCACCAGGTCGGGCACAAGCAGGTTGGCGATGATGCTGGTGTACAGACTGCCGGGTCCCACCAGGATCAGATCCGCGTTGAGGATGGCCTGCAGCGTCGGCGGGAACGGCGTGGGGTTGGCGGGGTCCAGCCACACGTGATGCACCCTGCCCCCCATCTTGCTGATCTCGCTCTCGCCCTTGACATTGATCGTCACCTTGCGCTCGGGCAGCTCCACTTCAGCCACCAGGTTGATATTCTTCAACGTGGATGGGAAGACGTTGCCCTGCACGCTGAGCACGCGCGCCGATTCGGCGATGGCGGATTCAAAGCTGCCGGTGATCTCCGTCAGCGCGGTGATCAACAGGTTGCCCAGTGAATGACCGCCCAGCCCGGCGCTCTCGGCAAAGCGGTACTGGAAGATCTGGGTGATCATTTCCTCATCGTCTGACAGCGCGGCGAGGCAGTTGCGCAGGTCGCCGGGCGGCAAAATACCCACGCTCTTGCGGATCTCGCCTGATGAGCCGCCGTCATCCGCCACGGTGACGATGGCGGTGATGTTGCGCGAGTACGCCTTCAGACCGCGCAGCAGCGAGGTCAAGCCAGTGCCGCCGCCAATTACCACGATACGCGGACCCTTGTCCTTGCGCCGGTACTCCGCCACCATCTCGATTACATCCTTGCCGGGGCGCATGAACGGGCGCAGCAACGCGCGGTTCAGCCCAATGATACCCACCACGATGAGCGCTACCCCGACCACCCCGAAGATCAAAGCCCGCAGGATGCGGTTGGTGACGGATTGCAGCGCGATGACCTGGATGAACGGGATCCACCAGCCCTCAGGCACGGTGCGATAAGCTCCCAACAGGAAGACGGTCAAGCCCAGCCCAAGAATCGTGGTGCCCACCAGGATGACCAGCACCCAGCGCTTCACACCAATGCCAGGCAACAGCCAGCGCAGTTTCAAGATCGCTGATTGCAGAATTCTGCTGATTTTCGCCGTGCGCCTGGATGCCATATCTCAGCTATCATAGCAGGGATTGAAGACCGCGTCAACGATACCCCGCTGCTGATCCCGCTGCTGATCCCCGCTGCTGATCGTGAATTGCGCGCCTGAAAAGCCGTAAATTCCTCATGTTATAATGAAACGAACAGTCGCATAACCACGGTTGAACAATTCAACCCAATATCATCATCGACAGGAGGTTTACGTGGAAGCGCAAAAATTTCTCGGGCCCAAGGCAAAGGAAGTGGTCGAACGTGATCGCAAGGTCGTATCACCATCCTATCCGCGCGGGTACCCGTTCGTCATGCACCACGGCAAAGGCGTGAACGTCTGGGATGTTGACGGCAATAAATTCCTCGATTTCGCCGCGGGCATCGCAGTCAATTCAACAGGGCACAGCCATCCGGCGGTCGTCAAAGCCATCCAGGACCAGGCAGAAAAATTCATTCACATCTCCTCGGATTTCTATCACGAAAACTGGGTCGAGCTCTCAGAATACCTTAGCCGCATCGCGCCATTCGATGAGGAAGCCGTGGTCTTCGCCACCAACTCCGGCACCGAGAGCGTGGAGACCGCGTTAAAGCTGGCGCGCTATCATACCGGGCGCACCCAGTTCATCGCCTTCTTAGGCGGCTTTCACGGGCGCACACACGGCTCCGTGACCCTCACCGCCTCCAAACCGCATTATCATCGCGGGTTCTACCCGCTGATGAACGGCGTCACGCATATCCCCTTCCCCGACCCGTACAGACCCGTGCTGCAGATGAACCCGGGCGAAGATGTGGGCGACTCCGTCATCCGCTACCTGGAAGACAATATTCTCGCCCACGCGCTTCCTCCCCAGGATGTGGCGGGTATTATCATCGAGCCCATCCAGGGCGAAGGCGGATACATTGTTCCTCCCGCTGGATTCTTCCCGAAGTTGCGCGAACTGTGCACCCGGCACGGCATTCTACTGATCGCCGATGAGGTGCAATCCGGCGTGGGGCGCACCGGCAAGTGGTGGGCGATCGAGAACTTCGGCGTCCAGCCGGATATCATCACCACCGCAAAGGGCATCGCTTCCGGGGTGCCATTCGGGGCGATGATCGCCCGTAAAAGCGTCACCACCTGGAAGAAGGGATCGCACGGCAACACCTACGGCGGCAACCCGCTGGCTTGCGCCGCTTCACTCGAAACCCTCAAGTTGATCGAGGGCGGATACATGCAAAACGCCGCCGAAGTGGGTCATTACTGCCTGGAGAAGCTCACCGATTTCCAGTCCCGCCACCCTTCCATCGGTATGGTGCGCGGCATCGGCTTGATGATCGGAATCGAGTTCGTCAAGGACCGCGAGACCCGCGAACCTGCTGAAAAGTTGCGTGATGTGATCGTCGACCGCGCCTTCGAAAAAGGTCTGTTGACCCTGGGGTGCGGCGGCAGCACCATCCGCGTTTCCCCGCCGCTGTGCATCACCCGGGCTGAGATCGACGAAGGCCTGGCGATCCTGGAAGAGGCAATCACTTTCGCTGAAAACGCAGGATAACAGAGCGCAAATCAAATCTACACCGAGATGATCCATGCTGCCTGATTTTCGAGTACGCCAGCGCGATTACCTGCTCGAGATTTCCCGGGCGCTTACCCAGGAACTCGACCTTGATAAACTGCTCGAGCGCATTCTGCAGATCTCATTGGAGATGCTCGCCGGTCAGGCGGGGCTGATCGCGCTGCGCAACACAGAGGGGTGGAGGATCAGGGTATCCTCCGGATTACCAGCTCCCTTTTTACGCTTCCTCGATCCGCAATTAACCCAAATCACGATCGACCAGGACCCTGAAGACGCGGAACTGAAAGAGATCAATCGCGTGCTCGGCAACTACACGCAAGCAGTCAGCCTGGGTCGCCTGAGCAGCGTGGGGCTGCCGCTGATCACCGGTCAGCAAATTCTCGGCGTGATTTTCGTCTTTCGCGAATTTGCCGCCTTCTCTCCCAACGACCGCGCGTTGTTAGCCAGTTTTGCCGACCAGGCAGCCATCGCGGTGAAGAACGCTCAATTGTACACACAGGTGGAGAACGACAGGCGCCGAGTCAGCGGTTTGCTTGACGCCGCGGCTGACGGCATCCTCATCCTCACGCAAGACCTACACGTGGAGAGCGCCAATCAATCCTTCGCATTCATCTATGGCGTGCCATCAGAAAAATTGATTGGCGAACTGCACGACGCACTGATCCGCTGGGCGAAACCGCCGCAGGGGTTGACACTCAGCCAAGCGATTGCCGACGGTTGGCCGCTAACGCCGCACGCCACGCTTTACATCGAGGGCGACCTGCTGCGCGAATCCAACCCAATCCCCATCCCGGTGGGCATCACCTATGCACCGCTCATGTCTGACGCTGGCAAACTGGTGAACATCATCACCACCGTGCGTGATATCACTCGTTTCAGGCAGGCTGATGAACTGAAAGCCACTTTCATATCAGTGGTCAGCCACGAATTAAAAACACCTGTCGCACTAATCAAGGGGTACGTGGGCACGCTGCGGCGTGATGACGCGATATGGGATAAGGAGATCGTCAAGGAAAGCCTGCAGGTAATCGAGGATGAGGCCGATCGTTTGAGCGGCTACATCGAGAACCTGCTCGATGTGACCCGGTTGCAGGCTGAGGGATTCAGCCTCAAACGCAACGACACCCAGGTGGCCGACATCATCCGCCATGTGGCGGAGCGCATGCAGACCCAAACCCAAAACCACAAGATTGTCGTTGATATCCCCAAACCCCTGCCGATCATCGTGGCGGATGACACGCGCATCAACCAGGTGATCACCAATCTGGTTTCCAATGCGATCAAATACGCCCCGGGCGGAGAGATCCGCATCAAGGCGGTGCACAAGGGGGACAACCTGATCGTGTGCGTGAGAGATGAAGGTCCCGGCATCGACGCCAACGATGCACCCTATGTGTTTGACCGCTTCTACCGCGCCCCCGGTGCCAGCCGTGAAACCAAGGGTGCCGGGCTCGGGCTGTTTTTGGCACGGTCGATCATTCGTGCGCACGGCGGCCGCATCTGGATCGATTCCGAGGTCGGTAAAGGCGCGCGCATCTGCTTCTGTTTACCAGTCTCCACCGAAGAGTGACCGACTGAACTGATCGCCAGGGAGCAGGGTGCTGGATGGTATAATCACCCTGTTAATTTTTTAATACGAGAGAGAAAAATGCCAAAAATTCAAACCAAATGCCCGCGTTGCAAACAACCGATTATCGCCGATGTACAAATTCTGTTCGACATGAATACCGATCCAACTGCGAAGCAAAAACTGTTAAGCCAGGGTACCAACACCGCCCGCTGTCAGGCTTGCGGTTACGAGGGGATGATCAGCACACCGGTGGTCTATCACGACCCAGACAAGGAACTGCTGCTCACCTACTTCCCCTCAGAATTGGGACAGCCGGTGAACGAGCAAGAAAAACAGATCGGTCCGGTGATTAACCAGGTGGTCAACGCCCTGCCGAACGAAAAGCGCAAAGGTTATCTTTTCCAGCCAAGCACTATGTTCACTTTCCAGACCCTTATTGATAAGGTGCTCGAGGCTGACGGGATCACGAAGGAAATGATCGACGCCCAGCAAAAACGCATCGCGCTCATCCAGCGCTTGCTCACCATTGCCAACCCCGAGGACCGGGTCACCGTGATCCACCAGGAAGCTGAGCTAATTGATGGCGAAACCTTCACCCTGCTCTCCACGCTGGTGCAGACCTCCGCCATGCAGGGGGACGAAGAAGGCGCGAAGATCCTAAGTCAGCTGCAATCCGAGCTGCTACGCGAGACCGAATTCGGCCGCAAGCTGCTGGCCGACAGCGAGGAAACCCAGAAAGCGCTCAAGGAACTGGATGCTGCCAACAAGGAAGGCTTAACGCGCGAGAAATTGCTGGAAATTCTTGCCTCTGTGAAATCCGAAAGCAGCCTGAACACCCTGGTGAGCCTCACCCGCTCCGGTTTAGATTACCAGTTCTTTCAGATCCTGAGCGAAAGGATCGACCAGGCAGAAGGTGAGGAAAAAGAATCACTGACCACATTGCGAACAACATTGCTTGACCTCACGCGCAAGATTGACGCCGAAGTCAAGAAACACCTACAAAACGCCACTGAACTGCTCGACAAGATCATTTCCGAGGAAGACGTAGAACAGGGCATAGAAAAACACGCCGCCGAGATCGACGATTTCTTCACCCAGGCAGTGCAAGTGGAGTTCGAAAAAGCGCACGAGAATAACGACCTCACCCGCATGAACAAGATTCAGAAAGTAGTGGCGGTGCTGGATAAACTTTCCGCTCCCCCGCCTGAGATCGAATTGATCCAGAAACTGCTGGAAGCGAAAGACGACAACGAGCGCAAGCAATTACTGACGGAGAATAGCGACAGGATCGATGACCAGTTCCTGCAGACCATCACTTCCATAATCGCTGAAGGCGAATCACGCGGCCAGTCGCCTGAACTGATCGCCGTATTGCAGTCCATTTACAAACTGGCGTTGCGCCACAACATGGAAAAAAATCTAAACGCGTAAGATCGCGGACGAATTAGTAAAAGAACCGGCTCTTGCGATTGAGCCGGTTTTTCATGTTTTGTATTCAGAGCTGGTGGATTGGATTGTCCAGCCGCGTTCCGTGACCGCGCACAGTAACGATGTACTGGTGAGCCTCATCAATAGCCAGCAACCGGTCGCGAAGCCTGCGAATGAGCGCATCGAGCGCCTGCTCAGAGACACCTGCTGACTCTTCCTCGTCCCAAGTTCTACGCACCAGCTCATCCCTGGGCACCACCTGTCCGGATTGTTCATACAAGCAGTAGAGCAGTCTGAACTGCGCCGCTGATAACGGTGGCAGCAGCTCGCTGCCCCTCACCCATACCCTTCTGGAGCGCTCATCCAGCTGTAAACGCCGGTTGCCTTTCAGCAACGCGGGGTCGAGATCCTCGATCGGCATGGTAGCGTCTGAGCTGTAAAAAGCAAATTTTTGCACCAGCGCAATTTGGATGGAATCCCCGTCACTTAAGCGAATCTCCCCGCCGATCGGCTCGCCGTCAAAGAACGTCCCATTCTTGCTGCCCAAGTCCAGGAAATGGACGGAACCATCCCGGATAAAGACCCGCGCGTGATGCCGTGAGACCTGGCGGTCTTCGATCGTGATGTCACAATCAACATCCCGCCCGATCTCGAGCGCATTTTTGATCAGCCACCTTCTCCCCTCCAGTGGACCCTGCAGCGCTACCAGAACCGGGTATTCGCTTGTCATGGGTCTTTGCGTGTACTCGCTACTCATAACCTTGCTCCTGGATCAAAATGAGGATTACCCTCATCAGGTATAATAGTACAAAATCCGGTTTTTTTCAAAACTTTAACCGGATCATTTGGATAACAAATTTGATAACGCCACTCAAACCAGGAGAAACCTTACGCGGGCGCTACCGCATCCGCCGCATCATCGGACAGGGCGGAATGGGCTGCATCTACCTTGCAGATGACCTTCGCCTGGAAGGTCGTCAATGCGCGCTAAAAGAGGTGGAGCATGATAAAACCCTACCCCAAAACCTGGTGAAAGAAGCGCGGGATCAATTCCTGCGCGAGGCCACTGTGCTTGCCCGGCTCGACCACCCCAACCTGCCTAAAGTTTCTGATTACTTTTCCATCAATCGCAATGACTACCTGGTGATGGATTACGTGCCTGGTAATGATATCCGTACCTTGATGCTCGAAAAACGTGAGAAAGGCGGGTTCGTTGAGGAAAAGGACGTACTCAATTGGGCATATCAACTGGCTGACGCGCTGGAATACCTGCATAGTCAAAACCCAATCATCCTGCACCGCGATATCAAACCGAGTAACCTCAAGATCACCCCTTCGGGTTTACTCAAACTGGTGGATTTCGGTCTGGTCAAACTGCTCGCGCCCGGTGAAGTGACCATCACTATCTTGCAGGGTCAGGGCACCGCATTGTATACACCCCTCGAACAATACGGCGGTGATATCGGTCACACAGATGTGCGCAGCGATATTTACGCCTTCGCCGCGACGCTCTATCACATGCTCACAAACAAACCCCCGGCTGACGCGCGCCAGCGGTTCATCGACCCAACTGCATTGACTCCAATTCGAAAGATTAACCCTTCCGTCAGTGTGAAGACCGAAAATGCTATCCTGTGGGGCATGTCGTTGCATCCTGACGACCGCCCAAACAGCATCGCAAATTTCCGTGAAGCGCTGATCGGAAGCCGACCGGTGACCATCTCAACCGGCAACCGCGTCGCCATCCAACCGCCATCAATACTTCGTCGTCAATTCCTCAAACAATGGATTGTCTTTGGGGTGTTAAGCCTGATGACGCTGATCGTAACCCTGACGCGGTAATTTATTTTCGGCGGGATTTCCACCAATTGTAAACAAAGGCTGCCATAAACCCAGCGCTCATACCAATCAAAGCGATCAACAAGATGTAAGCCGTTCCGCTTGAGTCGATCGGATCTCGAGTGCCTGGTAAACCAAACGCCAGATAGAGATAAGCCAGGTAACCACCCACCCCCATAGCAAGAATTGAAACAAGGTTATAGTATTTTCCAATTCTCTTTTGCGTCAACACACCGAGCAAGGAGCTGATTCCCAGGATCATCAGGTTGACCAACAGCCAATCGCCGAAAGTCGGTTTACCTTGCTGGTGACGCACCTCACTGTTTTTTTGCGGTGTGGGCGTCGGTGCAATCTTGGTCTCCGTAGGTTGTGTTTCAGGCGTGACCACTGTTGTCGGTTCAAACGAAGTGACCACACCGCCAGCATCGGTGATATCAAGCCGCAGGATCTGGGAGGTTCTAGCCGGGTCGGCGGTTGCACGCAACTCCAGGCTGCCAATGCTAGGGATGACATACATCACCCGCGCGTAACCGTCAATGGTTTCGGCTGGCAGCTGTTCCAGCGTGCCACTGGTCGACATGGTATCAATGATAAAGTTGACCTTCGTGCCATCCGGCACAGGGTTTCCGTTGTGATCAAGGATCAAACCAGCTTTCACAGGGATCGTGTCACCAGCCTGGTACAAAAGCGGTTGGCTGTAGCCAGTGGGCGGGGTACTGACGGGGGGATTCGACTCGATGGGCGCTTCGATGATCAACGAGATGATCTGGTTCGGGTCAGGGGAAGTCTGGGTAGCCAGGTCGTACCCAATCCCCTGCATGGAAACGGGCAAGGTTCCAACCGGCGTCAATTCCTGCATTAACACACGTGATGCCAGGTCATATACCTGCGGAATTTTTGTGTAAAAGGAATAATAAGCGGCAAATTTTGAGATATCAGTGGCGTCCAGATTATACGGTTCACTGAATGCCATACCAATAATCTTTTTATTTCGCACGAGGTCTTGCCGTTCGTTAAACAACCGACGAAAAACCGTGGTGTCAAGTTGGTCGTTTTCGAGATTGGTGAAAGTGAACAGGATCCAATCAGCCGAATTCAATAGGATCTGCACTTCCTCGACCCCCTCAGCCTTTTCCAGCAGCAAGCGTATCCGTTCATAGGATATCGTGTTGAGATTCGTACTTTGAATCGGGTCGCCAGACCCCGAACCGTACAACCTGAGCAATGAGGAAAAAATGGATTCGCCTGGCGACAGAGCTTGACCAGTACAGGAACTGCATTGTGCGTAAGTCATGGTGTCCGTGAGGATCACAATGTGGTCGTTGATATCCGGTGGATTTGGTAGAACAGCCGCCAGGTCATTGATTCCTGGGCTGATCAGTGTCACGGCTGCCTGGACGATTTCAGTCACTTGCTCCTGTTGCAGACCGATCGATTCCAATAAATCGTTCTCAGGTATAACATCCGCCTCGGAAAAACTCGGGAAAATCTTGAACTTCAGCGCAATGATATTCGTCGCTGCCTGGTCGATCCGGATCCTGAATACACTGTCTTCCTGGTATTTTTGCACGAAATAATTGATCGTGCGCGTCACGGTGGTGTAGGAATCGGGATCGCCGCTCGCCACGATATTGCCCATGTAGAGGATATCATTGCCCGCCATCAGCGCGGTGCGTGCAACCTGGCGCGCATCATACCCTGTACCCAATGGATCAACAAATTTCCGCACCGCTTCACTGCCCAGGTCATCGCTGATGATCAATCCACCGTTATCGCGCCATGGGTTTAATTCCGGTAATCCCATGATAGTCTCGAGAGCATTCGCATCAAACGAAACCGGCTTGGTTGAGGTTAGGATGTTTCCTTGAAATCCCTGGTAACGAGTGTGAGAAAGCAGCAACCCATCGGTGACCTGAGATTCCTCCAAATCGAGATTGGTGACCGTAAAAAATGGCGCAAGCTCCACCTGTTTCAAGAGTTCGAGCGACTTGCGAACCGTGGCAATTTCTTCTTGCGGAAGACGGTCAGAACTGCCTGTCCCTGGGAAGTGGGTGGCGATCACGGCGACTTTGTTTTCACTGCCCTCGTGAACCCCTTTGATATACGCCTGACCCATCTTTCCCACCCAGTAAGGCGAACCCCCAAAAGAGCTGGCACCAATATCGGTGCCGCTGAAAGGGCTGACCACATCCAGCACGTCTAGTGATGGACCGAATAACAGATTGATACCAAGCGCGCTTAATTCAGAACCGATGATCCGCCCTGCGCTTTCAGCATAACTTAGATCCCACGTCGCACCGATCGTCATTTGATTGGGCAGATGGGTCATCCCGTTCAGTATGCTGTCGCCCGAATCCAGGTCTCCGCCTTGCGATATTCCGATAAGCAGTGGCGTATAGGAAAGGGAGTTGTCCTCCTTTGCTGCTAAATTCGCAGTTTGCAGGTCAGTGGTCAACCGCTGCAGCCTGGTGAGTGTGTCTTCAGGACCTGAAAAATTATCATTTTCGGAACGTAAAACAATGCCTCCCACATGGTATTCATTGATCAATTGTTGTAGTTGGGAATTGCCTTCAAAATTGGAACCGGTAAATGAGACCAGGAAGACCTGTCCCACGCGTTCCTCAACGCTCATCTCTCGAAGGACACTTTGTGCGCGTTCTAGTGGAGGATTCGATTGTGCTGGATTCTGTGCGAATACCAAGGTTGCCGGGTGCAACACGACACCCAGCATCAGTATCAGCAGGATTAGAGTGATGGCTTTCTTCAATCATTCACCCATTTCAATTTCGGCGTATGATCGCGTTAAACAATTCGGGTTGAATGTTCCCGCCCGTAACAATGGTTAACGCTGGTGATGAATTTATTTTACCAGCAAGTAGCGCCGCCAATCCAACCGCGGCCGATCCCTCAACCACCTGGTGATGCTCCTCCCAGAAATAACGGATGGCCTGCTTGATATCCACCTCACTGACCAGGACGACATCATCGAGGTATTCTAATAGCAACGGGATTGTGATTGAATCATAGGCGATCTCTCCCGCCAACCCCTCGGCAATGCTGTCAGTTTCCTCTACGCCTTCCTGACTGCCGCTGGTGAACAGACGATGCGCGAATGACGACGCAACGGATTGCACGCCGATCAAACTCGGGCGTTCCTGATGCTGCTGAAGATATGTGCCGATGCCGGAAAGCAGCCCGCCACCGCCAACCGGGATCACCATGCACTTGACTTTAGAAAAACCCCCTAGTTGTTCATCGATCTCTGCGGCTACAGTGCCCTGACCGGCAATCACTAGCGGGTCGTTGTAAGGGGATATAAAGATATTCCCGCCCTCTCGGGCCGATGAAATGGCACGCGTTTCCGCCTCTACGTAGCCACCGTTTACCAACTGAACCTCTGCACCTAGAGCGCGCATCGCTTCGATCTTAACCTGTGGGGCATGGTCAGAAGCAAATACCACGCAGCGTGTTCCAACATGAGCCGCCGCGACTGCCACTCCCTGGCCATGGTTTCCGGCAGAGCAGGTAATCAACCCGCTCGAAATTTCTTCGGGACTCAGCGAGAGGACTTTATTGAGCGCACCCCTGAATTTAAATGAGCCGGTTCTTTGCTGATTTTCCCATTTGAAATAAAGATCCAAATTATTGTCATAAGAGAGCGTCGTATTATAAAGAAAACCGCCAATTCGTGCAGCGGCTTCTTCCACCCACTCGGCCGGGATCATTTTCCCCTCAACACTCGCAATGCAATCACCGGATCATCCGTGAAAACGCCGTCTACACCAAATTCCTTCATTTTCACGAGGTCGGATTCTTCGTTCACCGTCCAAACATGTACGCGTCTGCCGCGTTTCTTCTCCCGTTCCATCAATCGGGTATTCACGTCTGTTAAATAGGGATGAACGATCTTTGGGGACAGATCTAAATATAGCGATGACCGGTTGATCGTCCCTAACAAGCCATCCCATGCCAGCAGACCCACTGGAACTTCCGGCAACAGGGTTTGGGCTCGGTGGAGGTTTATGGGAAAAAAGGAGGAGAATAATATGCTGCGCTGTAGCCCATGTCGTTTCACGACATCGACCACCAGGGGGACGAGATCGTCATTACGCGAAGCATAATTAGTCAGCTCGACGTTGATGAAGATTTTCTTTCCAACGCTCTCGAAAACTTCGTCCAGGGTCGGAATCCGCTCACCAGTAAAACGATGGTCGAAGAAACTGCCTGCATCAAGTTTTTTCAAATCCATGAGCGAAAGTTGGTTAACTTTCCCCTTGCCATCTGTCGTGCGATCAACGGTCTGGTCGTGGATCACCATCACCTTGCCATCAGCGCTCAATTTGGCATCCAGTTCCACGGCATCCGCTCCCTGTTCTACCGCCAGTTCAAAAGCTGCGATCGTATTTTCCGGCGCGTAATTTTTTGCGCCGCGGTGAGCGAAAACCATGGGCGTGGAGAAGGTTTCCAGCATTCTAAAGCTCAACAAAATAAGAAGATGCAGCCCTATCTATCAAATCCTTAGACATCAACGGTTCCACCTGCAGATACCTGGAAATGTCAATGATCTGATCGCATATATCTCTGGGATGTGATGCGCGCAACTTCCGTTCAGGTTTGATGTACCATTCCTGCAGCAGGTAAGTTAAACCTTCATCAGAATAAACAACGCCTTTTTGTTGGGCAACTCGCTTGAAGATATCCCGGTAAATATCAAATGTCGGATCGACAATTTCGATCTTATGTCGCAACCGGCGCAAGAATGCTTCATCCACCAGGTCGCGGGGCGGCAGGTTGGTCGAAAAGATGACCAGGACATCGAACGGCACTTCGATCTTCCGCCCAGTGTGCAGCGAAAGGTAATCGATGCGGTTTTCGAGCGGCACTATCCAGCGGTTGAGCAGATCGCGTGGGCGCACCTGTTGCCGCCCAAAATCATCGATCAACAAGATACCGCCATTGGCTTTCACCTGGAAAGGGGCTTCGTAAAACTTGAGCGTCTCGTTGAAGACCAGGTCCAAGCCAGTCAGCGTAAGCTCGCCACCCACCATGATGAATGGACGTTTAATCTTCACCCAGCGCAGATCTTTTCTACCTCGTACCCTGGTGGTTTGCGCGTTTTCCGCGTCATCCTTCACCATCTGGTGATTCACAGAATCGAACATGGTAATAACCTGACCATCCACAAAGATCGCGTAAGGGATGTACATCGTCTGGGACAGAACAAGGTTTCCGATCGCTCTGGCAACGCTGGTCTTACCGTTTCCTGGAGGTCCATAAATGAAAATTGATGCCCCCGAATTGACAGCTGGACCCAATTTATGAAACGTTTCCTCACCAAAGCTTAGGGAGCCCATCACCTGGCGCATATGCTTGGTGGTCACCAGCAAGCGGCTTCTGCTTTGGCGTAAAACTGATTCGTAATATGCGTTTAATGGCACAGGTGCAGGTCCGGCGTATTGACTGCGTTCAAGCGCCTCCCTCGCGTGAACGATCCCTGCACCGGTGATCGCGTAAAGATACGCGCCGTCACCCAGCCCTCCCTGTGACGACTTCACCTCGATCAACTTTTCCTTCTTTAACGCATCGAGGATTTGATCAACCATGCCGGAAAAAGGCAAGCACAGGGCTTCAGCTAACTTGTATCCGTTCATGTATCCCTGGAAATACAAGATCTTCAACGCCAAGTCCTGCAGAAAAAGAAGTTCCAATCCGACATCTTCAAGCGTATTGATTGGAGGTGGAGCGAACTGGGTTGAACTTGTAGTTGGAGCGGGTGGTTGATTAACCTGCGAATTAGTCCCTTCGATCACGTGAACCTCCAGAGTGAAAAATAATTGATGGCAACTTTAAAATTATAGCACGCAGATTCATAAACAGCTTACGATGGTAGGATTATGCATCTATATTCTGCTCAAATTTGATATTAACGATCAGCGCACCGATGAACGCCAGCACTAAGCCTGCCACACCTTGCAGGGATTGTGTTTCATTGAGGAAGATCCAGGAAAAAATCGCGATGAATACCAGCGTCATGCCGTTGATGATCGATGACTCCATCGCTGTAAGGGTCTGCAGAGCGTAATTCCACATCACAAATGTGAAGGCTGTATTGACCACCGCCTGTACGACCAGTATCAACAGGCTTTGCGCACTCAGTACAGGGATGCCTTCCAAAACCAAACCGCTGGCAAGCATGATGGTCGAGCCGATTCCCATGCTAACCACCGTGACCGCCAAGGGGTTCAGCCTGCCTTTGTAATTGACCTTCCGCCCGATCAGGGTGCCGATTGTGTTCGCCGCCAGGCAGATTAAACCGAACAGATACCCCGGGATCGAACTTTTCACAAAACCGGACGGATAAAAGAATATAAAAATCCCAACCAGGTTGATCAACAAGCCAAACACTTGCAGACTGGTGGGCACTTCCTTAATTAGAAAAACTGCAGAAATGGTGACAAATATCGAAGTGAGGTTAAGTATCAAGCTTAATGTCGTGGCAGGCAGGTAATCCAGGCTGAGGAATTGCGCCCCTTGTGCAATGAAATACGTAACCACCCCCATCAGAATGATCCACGTCCAGTCACTCTTTGAAAAATTCCTGATTTGTTGCTTGACCTGGCGCTGGAAGAGAAATGGTATGAGCACAAGGAATGCCATAAAGTAGCGCAAACCGGCGAATGTAAGCGCAGGGATATCCCGCAACCCGATCTTGATCAATACCCACGAACTTGACCAGATGATCACCACCAGCAAGTTAAGGAGAATGGCTTTGATACGACCTGGCGGCGTCACATCCCGCTTACCCTAATGAGCCTGATAATTTCATATCCCGCACATTAATCTGTTGGGTATCCTGTCCGTTGTAATGGTTGATATCAATATTGTAGGCAATATCGAAGCGCGGTCTTTCTTCCGCCCATTTGTCGTACCAGCGCGCCTGGTTGAACGCCACCGCCCGGCTGATCAGACTATTGCGGACGTAAAAGCTGATGTGGGTTCCTTCCTTCCCCATCATGCGCATTCCGTCGACCTCGACACCGCGCGAGACAAACACCGGTGTTGGGTTCCCCATCCCAGTAGGTTGCAACTTCTCCAATTCACTGTAATACCCTGGGTTTAATTTACCGATATCGATTTCGAGGTCAGCCCTGATTTCAGGGCGCAGATCCAATCCATCTAGTTCGCGAATAGCGATACCGGTCATCCTCTCGACTAGTTCGGTAACTCGTTCCTTTTTAACAGTAAATCCTGCTGCCATCGCATGACCGCCATGCCGCACGAGAAGCTCAGCGCATTCATCGAGGGCGGCGGTGATGTGGAACTCAGAGATGCTGCGGCAGGACGCCCGAATCACCCCATTTTCCAGCTGCCCGATGATGGCAGGTCGGTAGAAGTTCTCTACCATCTTTGATGCCACCAGCCCCACAATGCCTGAGCTGTAGTCCTCTTCGAAAGAGAAAAGGATTTTTAATTCTTCCGGGTCACCTATCACTTGGGTTGCTTTTTCCAATGCTCGTTTTGTTGCCTGCTGCCGTTCATAATTCTGGGTGTCGAGTAATTGAGCGAGTTTCCCAGCTTCCTGAATATCCTGGCTGATCAACAGGTCATAAGCCTGCAGCGCAGATTCCATCCGCCCGGCGGCATTCAAACGCGGTCCGAGGATGAAACCAATATCTCCAGCAGTGATCTGGAAGATACTCTTCTGTGCCACCCCGGTGAGCGCGTTCAGTCCGATCCTCGAACCCGTTCGGATCCTCAGGATGCCTTTTTTGACCATTACCCGGTTTTCACCGGTTAAAGGGACAATATCCGCCACTGTCCCCAATGCAACCAGATCGAGCCATTCATCAGCTTTCCTGACATCGGAACCGGCGCGGATGAGCAAACCTTGTAGAATTTTGAATGCGACACCAACGCCAGCCAATTCCTTATCGGGGTACGCATCAGCCTCTTGTTTGGGGCAGATGACCGCGTACGCACACGGCAAATCCCCTTTTGGATGATGATGGTCGGAGATGATGAGGTCTACCCCCAGCTCGCGGGCTTTTTCCGCTTCAGCCGGTGATCGGATTCCGCAATCCACGGTGAGGATCACGCGTGTGCCCTCATTTGCCAGGGCGATGATCGCTTCACAATTAAGTCCGTACCCCTCATCAAAACGGTTGGGGATATACCGCTCGACTTCGCCCCCAAACGAGCGCAGCGCTTCCACCATCATCACTGTGGCGGTTACGCCGTCTACATCATAATCCCCATAGACCACGATCTTCTCGCGTTTGTAAATTGCGCCTAATAAGCGTTCCACTGCTCTATCCATACCGGTCAAAAGGAAGGGGTCAGAAAGTTCCTGGCTGGCAGAAAGGAAGGCTTCCGCTTGCTCAATGTTCCTTATCCCCCGATTGTAGAGGATCTGGCGCATAAAAGGCAGATAGACTTCGAGCGCTTTACTCGCCTCTTCATCGATCCTGGGTTGAATATTCCAGCGTTTCGAGTGCTGATAATCAGTCAATGAACACCTTCTCGACAAAGCCTTGTCACGAATGATCTCTATTTCGAACAAGTATAAACGAGCGGTAAAATGCCTGCAAGCGTTTTGAAGGAAACCCATCTTTCAAGTAGAATTAGAGTTCCAAAGGATGATTTTTATGCCAACCGCTCAGATCATCACCTTGATCATCATCATCGTTGCAGTAATCCTATTCGTAACCAATCGCGTTCGCTCAGACCTGGTTGGGCTGATGGTCATGGTATCGCTCGGTCTGACGGGCGTGATTTCTACTGGTGATTCCTTTTCTGGATTCAGCAGTTCTGCCGTGATGACCATTCTGGGCATTTCGATGATATCGGTCGCCTTACAAATGACCGGTGCAACCAACTCCCTGGGCAAGATCATGTTGAAATTCGGCAAGGGAAATGAAACTCGCCTGGTGCTGGTGGTCGCTTCAGTTTCGGCTTTGCTCTCATTATTCATGAACAATATCGCAGCAGCAGGAGTGCTTCTGCCGGCAGTGATGTCACTTTCACGCCGTAGCCGGGTTTCACCCTCCAGGTTGTTAATGCCGCTTGCGTTCGGCACCATACTCGGAGGTATGGCCACCCTTTTCACCACCTCCAATATCGTCGTCAGCGGCGCTATGCGTGACGCGGGCTTGTCGTCCTTTGGCTTATTGGATTATTTCCCTATCGGCGGACCGGTGATGATCGTGGGAATCCTCTACCTTGCTTTCGTCGGTGCTCGTATGCTGCCCGCTGCTGGTAAGATAGAGAACCTGGCCAGCACCCGCGAGTTGACCGAACGTCTGAGTGAACTTTACCAGGTGAAAAAGAACCTGGTGCAATTTGAACTCTCAACAGACTCGCCGCTGGCAAATAAAACCCTTTCCGAGGGATGCTGGTACGAGCGATATCACCTGAACATTTTAGCGGTGATACGCAAGAAAGAGACTTACTTTTCGCCAGAAGCTGATTTGTTACTTCATCCAGGTGATATCTTGATCGCGCGTGGCACTTTCACGGAAAAAGTTGCAAACTCATTGCATTTGAAATTAATCCCTTTTAATATTCCTGAAATTAAGATTACAGATGAGTCACATCCGTTCGCCGAGATCATTCTCAGTTCACATTCTCGGTTGATCGGGAAAAACTTACGGGAACTGAATTTCCGCGATCGTTATGAGTTGAGCGTAGTGGGCATCTGGCGCAATGGTAAACCTGTCGAGGCCGACCAGCCTGACCTGCCGCTCCAGTTTGGTGATGCACTTCTCGTAACCGGTCCTGCCCTGCATATCCGCAATCTGCACGACAGCGAAGACCTGGTGGTGCTGGAGGAGGATCCGGATGCCGTGCTGCTACCGAGAAAAGGCGCCGTCACCATCCTCATTACATTCGCAACTCTGCTGGTCGCCGCCCTTGGCATCATCCCCGTAGCGCTCGCTGCCATCGGCGGCGCCCTGCTGCTGATACTTACTGGCAGCATGCGCTTGAACGAAGCTTATCGCGGTATTGAATGGAAAGCAATCTTCCTGATTGCCGGTTTGTGGCCGCTCAGCATCGCGCTGCAATCCACCGGCCTTGCCGACACAGCTGTCACCGCACTCCTAAGTTTTCTTGGTCCGGTTCATCCCCTGGTGTTACTCGGGGTCTTTCTAGCCTTGTCCATGATCTTCACCTTGCTGATCAGCGGGCAAGTTTCCGCTTTGGTCATGATCCCGCTCGCATTGACAGCGGCACAGACCCTCGGCATGGATGCCCGACCCTTCGGTATGGCGGTGGCAATGGGTTGCTCCCTTGCCTTCATCACCCCGCTGGGTCATCCGGTCAATATTATGGTCATGAACGCGGGCGGATATGAGTTTAAAGATTACGTAAAGGTTGGGCTGCCACTGACTGTTATGTCATTTGCCTTGATCCTGTTCCTGATTCGCCTGTATTGGGGACTATAATTGGCATCCATGACAAAACAAACTTTCCATTATGAAATGCTGGCTGAGCAGGGTTCGGCACGAGCTGGGATTTTTTCTACTCCACATGGCGACATTCTGACGCCGGTATTCGCACCGGTCGGTACTCAAGCGACGGTCAAAGCGGTTTCGCCCGCCCAACTAAAGGAGACCGGCGCAAGCCTGGTGCTTGCCAACACTTATCACCTTTATTTACGCCCCGGCGCTGACCTGGTAGCAGATCACGGCGGTTTGCATTCCTTCATGCAGTGGGATGGTCCCATGCTCACCGATTCCGGTGGCTTCCAGGTTTTTTCGCTTTCTGACACCCGCAAAGTCGATGAGGAAGGTGTTACATTCAAAAGCCACATTGACGGCTCAACCCACCGCCTGACCCCTGAACTTTCCATTGCAGTGCAGGAAAAACTCGGCGCGGATATCATCATGGCATTCGACGAATGCGCCGTGCCTGATGACCGGGCATACAATCAAAAGTCAATGGCACGCACCCATGCCTGGCTGGAGCGCTGCGTTGTGGCAAAAACACGCCCAGATCAAGCGCTTTTCGGCATCGTCCAGGGCGGTATTTTCCCTGAACTGCGCCGCGAATCAGCAAAATTCATCTCTGCCATGGGTCTCCCGGGCAGCGCGATCGGTGGCTTGTCGGTTGGTGAGTCCAAAGCGCAAATGCATGCCATGCTTGAGGTTGTCGACCCGCTGCTGCCTCGCGATAAGCCCCGCTACCTGATGGGTGTTGGCTCACCTGAAGACCTTATCAATGGCGTCATGCGGGGCATCGACATCTTCGATTGCGTATTGCCCACCCGTCTTGCCCGTCACCAGGCAGTGTTCACAATCACTGGTCGCGTCAACCTAATGAACAGTGCCAATTCTCGGGTAATGAAACCGATTGAAGAAACCTGCGAGTGTTATACCTGCCAGCACTTTACTCGCGCTTATTTACGCCACCTGATCATCGCAAAAGAAATGCTGGCTTCCACGCTCCTTTCGATCCACAACATTCAATTCCTCATCACATTGATGGCCAACACCCGCCGCTCGATTATGAATGGTACATTCACCGCTTTCGCTGATGAATTCCTGGCGGGTTATCAAACCAAAAATACGGAGCACGCATGAGTTTTCTACAATCTCTTATCCTGGGCATCATCCAGGGACTCACTGAATTCCTGCCAGTTTCATCCTCAGCTCATCTCGTCCTGGTGCCCTATATACTTAATTGGAGCATCCCAGAGAGCCAGGTTTTCCCGTTCGATGTGCTGGTGCAGATTGGTACCTTGCTGGCAGTGATTGCATATTTTCGCAAAGACCTGTGGTCGATCATCCGCGCGTTCGTTCAGGCAATCATCCACCGTAAACCATTTGAAACGCTTGAAGCACGCATGGGGTGGTACTTAATCCTCGCCACTATTCCCGCCGGGTTGGCAGGGATTTTACTTAAGGATAGGGTAGAAGCTGCATTCAACAATCCACGCATTACCGCAATCTTTCTCTTTGTCACCGCACTTTTCCTGCTCGGCTCTGAATTCCTCAGCCGCCGCAACCGGAAGCTCGAAAAAATGAACTGGCTCGACGCACTGGTTGTCGGTATCTTCCAGGCGTTTTCTATTTTCCCCGGTATTTCCCGTTCTGGCGCATCTATCACCGGCGGTATGCTGCGCCACCTTGAACGCCCGGCGGCTGCCCGCTTCGCGTTCCTGATGTCTATCCCGGTCATGCTCGCTGCCGGCATTTTCAGTGTTTCAGACCTCTTGGAAGTACCGGATCTCGGCGCTTTCCTGCAAGTTTTAATCGTTGGATTTGTCGCTGCTGCGGTCGTGGGATATCTCTCTATACATTGGCTGCTATCATTCTTGAACAAACGGTCCCTGATTTATTTCGCCGCTTACTGCATCCTGTTGGCGAGCACTGTCCTCATCATCACCAATGTACGCCCCGCCGCCACAGAAACAGCCATTGAACCAACCTTGAAACCTGCGATCGTGCAACAGGTGGAAACCTCCATTACCTCGATCGTACAGATCACCTCTGACCCCACAGCAGATTGGTTGCTGCCGTTTGCTGCAGAATGCGCTGCCAACCTTCCAGAACTCACGGTCGTGACCAGCAACACCAATTTGGATGCGCAGGAAAAGCTGCTTTCGTCTGTCGGGTTTTCATGGGGCGAACCAGAGACCAGCCCCAACTACGCTGTAGTTTTGAAGGAAGAACCGCTCGTCTTCATCGTGAACCCTGAAAACCCACTCGCCACCCTGCCTTTCGCGCAGCTGAATAAGATCCTCGATGGAACGCTGGTCACCTGGGCTGACTTGTTTGCCAACTGCCCTGACTGTTTCGATACGCAACCCGCTGCCGATCTGGTCGATCAACCCATCCAATTGATCGTTTATCCAACGGGTAGTAATGCGCAATACGCATTTGCAAGCCAATTTGATATTTCGTCCAATCTGAGCAGTGCTGCATTTGTCGTCCCTTCGACCGCCGCCATGAACGAGGTAGTATTATCCGACCCCACCGCCTTCGGGTTCCTACCCGAATTCGCACTTGATGATGCACTCGCGAAGGTCAGCCTGACCGACTCCGGCGAGACTTATTCCGTCACACTTCCGCTGCTTGTCATCGCAACAGAGGAACCACCCACACCGATCCGTCT
>JBCFBD010000007.1:0-65701 GCA_038562455.1 Anaerolineaceae bacterium
GATTGTACCATGATTGAGCGCAGCCTGAGCGGACCATATTTTTCCTTATCCTGCATCGCGTGACCGCATTCGTGCGCCGCGACGCCAGCCGCAGCAACACTCGGGCTGGCATACACACCCTGGCTGAGCCTGAGTATGTTCTTGGAGGGATCGTAGTGGTCAGAAAGGTTGCCTCTGACCTGTTCGATCCTTACAGAAGGTAAACCGTTTTGGTCGAGCATCCGCCTTGCAACCTCCGCGCCAGTCATACCAGTAGTCGTTCTGACTCTGGAGTACTTGGCGAAAGAGGATTTGACCTTGGTTTGCGCCCACAGACCAAGCAGCAAAGCTGGAAGACTTATGATGATGTAAAGTAAATAACCTCCGCCGAAAATCATATACAAGCTCCTTTCGTTTTATAAATTTTAACCGATTTGAAATTTAAATCGAATGTTCAGAACTCGATTTTACAAATTTCATATATTGTAAATTATGGAGTGAATTTTTTTGGGGGGGAGTTCCATGTATACGTACGGTTAGTGTCCCTGGAGAGATTCGAACTCTCACCTACGGCTTCGGAGGCCGGTACGCTATCCATTGCGCTACAGGGACGTGCAGGCTATTTTACCATGTTCAGGCTCAAGTGTCTGAGCGTGTGTCAGGCAAATAAAACTCTCCGTCATCATCAGATTTGCAGCTAAAGACTTTCACCACGGCTTCGAGATTCAATCGCCCATAGATGTGCGGGTACTGCTCGGAGCCCGCTTCGAGGTTCTCAAACACAATCTCAGGCGCAACACGATCCGCATCGATGGTCAGCAGCACTAGATCTTTGCGACCCGCATAAAAGCGTTTAGCCACATCGAGGATTTGCTCAGCGGTGGAGCAATGGATGAACCGGTCATTTTCAAAGGCGGCGGGAGTATAAACACCTGTAGTTAGAGCGCTCGACCAGCTTTGTACATCCGTAATGTGATATAGGATCATCTATTAAACTCCAGATTAGTGATCTCAATCGAGACTTCGACCAATCCTTTGTATTCGCCATTTTCGTACCAGGGTGTTTCATGGACGAAGTACGTTTTTCCTTCAGCCCGGCTGATGTATGTGTGCGGGAGCTGCTTTTCCAACATTTCATACAGCTTCGTCCGCGCAGGCTCGGGGTGGCAGTTCAGTAGGGATTTACCCAACAGGTCTTTTCCGCCATCCGGCTCAAATTCGGAGATCGAAGCCTGATTCATGTACACAATAATACCGGTTTTATCGCATACGGTTATTGGGAATGCAACTTCGTCGAACCAACCAGTATCTTCAATCCACATAATCACTCCTATAGACCTAGAATTTTGGTAATTTCAGCAGATAATACTCCGGGATCCTCGATCGAAAAGATCTTTTTACGGCTCTCCACAGTTGTGAGCAACCCATTCAGATAGCGAGAAAGGTGCTTTCTGAACAAGACGGTGCCAACGCGTGGGGAATAAAGCGCAACCATACCAGCTAAATGTCTGCTAATAACCGCAAACAACTCCTGGTGGGAAATCTCCTCGCGACTCTGACCGCCAAACACCCATGGGTTGCCAATCGCAGCGCGGCCAATCATCACCGCGTCACAACCGGTGTGCGCAATCATCTGCAGCGCCTGTTGTTTGGAGTTAACGTCGCCATTACCGATGACTGGGATGGTTACCAGTGCTTTAACTTCGGCGATCGCATCCCAATCTGCATTGCCCTGGTACTGCTGACTGCGTGTCTTGGCGTGCACTGTGATCGCACTGATACCGCAATCATCAAGAATGCGGGCAATTTCGAGGTAATTGCGAGTTTTTTCGTCCCAACCCAGCCTGATCTTGGCGGTGATTGGGAGCGGTAAGTTATTGACCATGTCACAAGCGATTTGATGCACTTTTTGTGGATGCTTCAATAGCCCAGCGCCGGCTCCACGGTTGCTGACGTTACGGGCTGAGCAACCCATGTTTATATCCACCAGGTCAGGCTTGTACTGTGCGAGTTTAATGGATGCCTCGAGCAAACGTGCGGGGTCGTCATCAAAGACCTGGTAGCTGAAAGGGCGCTCGTGGGCGGAGAACTCAGTTTTGTACTTGAGATGCGGATGTCCGTACTTCACATCAATCCCGTTGACAAATTCTGAAGTACTCAAAGCAGAGCCAAATTCGCGGCAAAGACTGCGGAAAGGGGAATCAGTGTAGCCATCCATGGGCGCGAGCAGAAGTCGGCCATGGATCTGCACGGGGCCAATGTAGAAGGGGGAAGCGAGAAAATCTGTTGTTTGCATGGTATATCCAGTCAATTATAAGGGACAATCAACAACTATTTTGAAATTGCGTGTAGGCAACTAATCACACCAACAAAAAAGACAAGAAATACTTGACAATGAACAAATGTTCTATATAATAAGATTATGAAACATACATACATGGAAGGAAATGGTTTAACAAGTCCAGAAGTCGGGCTCCCGCGCGGACTGCTGGTGATCTTCGGCGAACACAGCGGGGCGGCGCGGATGCTCGACCTGACTGCCGGGCTTTCCTTACGCGGGCCGCTATACCTGCTGGATTGCGGCAACCGCAGCAACATGTACCGGGTGGCGCGCACGCTGCGAACATTGACCGATGACCCGGTGGCGGTGATGCGCAATATCCGTCTTTCGCGTGCGTTTACCTGCTACCAGGTGGTCGCGCTGCTGGAAAAGGTGGCTGCCAGTCCTTCCGCACCGGTGCTGGTGCTGGATCTGCTCGACACGTTCATGGACGAAAGCGTGCAACTGCGTGAAAGCAGCCTGCTCTTTGATTCCACGCTGCAGCACTTGCTGACAGTGGGGCAGACCGTACCCGTGGTGGTGAGCGCAAAGCCGCTCCTGACGCTTTCTGCGCCGCGCTTCGGGCTACTGGAGCAATTGAAAGCCGCCGCGGCTGAGGTGTGGGAGGAGACCGCTCTGTATCCTGCGCGTCCAGCGGCAAGCACGCAATTGCCTTTACTCCCTGATTATTGAGGAGGTGCTATGGGTAGAACGATTCTTTCAGCGACGCAAACCTGGATGGAAGAGGATAAAGCCCTGCGGCGGTTTGTGCGCGCACTGCGCAAAGCTGACCAGGACCTGGTGCAGGAACTACTGGCGCTTTCACGGCGGCATATCGCCGAGGCTTCATACGCAAGCAACCTTTACCCCATGGATATTTACCTGATGTCGATGCTGCTGGAGACCTTTCGCAAAGTGAAACAGCTCGAACGACAGTTGGAGGCGCTCGGGGTACAGCCGGAAGAACACACCACGCTTGATCCGGAGTTCCCGGAACTTCCTACGCTGGTGGAACTGATTTCACCGGCGCGGGAGGGGGCGCGCGTTGGGGAGCAGAAGCCTCCCGCGGGCGTGGAGTACGTGGACCTGCAGGACGGCGCCTGACGATGACTGCGCGGTGGCGGGGTTGGCTGCTCGACCTCTACGAGGATGAAGCAGATGGACTACGAATGTGGTTCATCACCGAGGAGGATACGCGGGTATGCCTGCACCAGCCGCTAGAGGTGGTTTTCTACGCCAGTGGTGATCCTGCCCAGTTGCGTTCTCTATGGGTGACGCTGCGGCGCTACCCGGAAGTGCTTTCACTGGCACGCGAGATGCGTCGCGATGCCTTCATGCCCGAGCCGGTCACCGTGCTCAAGGTGACGGTCGACAGCCCGCGCCATCAGTCGCGCATTTTCAGAGAGATCATGCAGCGTTACCCGCGCCTGGTCTATTATGACGCCGATCTTTCTTCCAATATCCGGCACGCGGCGCGGTATGGCACTTTCCCGATGGCTTTCTGCGATGTCGAACATGACGAGGCGGGGCGTATTCTCTCTTTGCAGGTGTTGAACTCGCGCTGGGACCTGGCGGCGGTGCACCCGGTTTTCCGCATACTTACCCTGGAACCGGATTGCGATCCGGGGCGGGGTGAACCCTCTGCGCTCAAGCTGCAGTTTGGTCGGCGCAAACAGACGCTCATGCTGCAACCGGCTGGCGAGTTGATCCGCAAATTGAATCAGGTACTGCAACAGGAGGACCCCGACTTTGTGTTGACCAGTTGGGGAGACACCTGGCTAATCCCCACACTGCTGGAACTGGCAAAACAGAGCGGCGAAAAATTGCTTTTCAACCGGGACGAGCAGCGGGAGGTCGCCTGGCAAAAGGAACTGTCGTATTTTTCCTACGGGCAGATCGTTTTTCGTCCGGAGGAGGCGCATTTGTTCGGCCGCTGCCACATCGACCAGAAAAGCGCGATGATGTGGCGGGATTACGGGCTGGATGGTGTGCTGGAATCCGCGCGGGTGACGACGCTGCCGATCGAAAATGCTGCCCGCGTGTCGCCGGGTTCCGGCATTTCCGCGATGCAGATGCTCACCGCCCTCGAGCTGGGCATTCTCGTGCCGTGGCATAAACAGCAGGTGGAAGTCTTCAAAGATGGCATCGACCTCATTCAACGCGACCGCGGCGGATTGATCTACCAGCCGCTCGTCGGGCTGCACGCCAACATCGCCCAGGTTGATTTCATCTCCATGTACCCGGCGATCATCATCAAGGGCAACATATCGCCTGAAGTGCCGCTACCGAATGGGATCATCCCTGCCAGTGAGGAATTGGGTGTGGTTCCCCTGACGCTCAAGCCGCTGTACGAGAAGCGTGTGGCGCTAAAACTACGCGGCGCGGGCAAAGCCAGGGATGACCGTCTGCTGCGGCGTGACAGCGCGCGTGCTTCTGCGCTGAAATGGCTGCTGGTGGTGTGCTTCGGTTTCCTGGGATACAAGAATGCCCGCTTTGGGCGCATCGAGGCGCACGAGGCGGTGACCAACGGCGGGCGCGAGGTATTGCTGCGGGCAAAAGAGGTGGCAGAATCAATGGGGTGCGAAGTGTTGCACATGTACGTGGATGCCCTGTGGCTCAAGCGCCCGGGTTGTACCCGCAAAGAGGATTTTCAGGATGTGCTGGACGAGATCTCGCTGCAAACCGGTCTGGGCGTATCTCTGGACGGCATCTACCGGTGGGTGGCTTTTTTGCCTTCGCGCATGGACGAGCGGGTGCCGGTTGCGAACCGCTATTTCGGGGTCTTCCAGGATGGGTCGATGAAGGTACGCGGTATCGAGGCCCGGCGGCGGGATACCCCCCCATGGATCGCCGAGACGCAGATAAAAATGCTTGAGCGGCTGAGCCGTGCCGGCAGCGTAAAGGACCTGCCGGGCAGCCTGGAGATGGCTTTCGAGATCTTCCAGAAAGCATTGGCAGACCTACGGGCAGGCAAGGTGCCGTTGGAAAAACTGGTGGTGACCTCCCGGGTCAGCCATGAGTTGGAGGCCTATCGCTCGCCGACCCCTGCCGCGCGCGCCGCACTGCAGATTCATGCACAAACCGGTAAGCAGGCACGCCCCGGGCAGAAAGTGCGCTTTCTCTACACGCGGGGCGAGAGCGATGTGCGCGCGTGGGAATTACCGGGAAAAATCAACCCGAACGATGTAGACAGAGTAAAATATACCGAGTTACTCGCGCGCGCAGCCGCCAGCGTGTTTCATCCATTCGGCATTCGTGATGCGCAATTGAAGGAATGGGCGCACACACAATCACTGGCGTTGGAATTTGGGTTTGAGCAGGAGGTGCCGCATGTGCGGAAGGTTCGCCATCATGTTCGATCCGGAAGAGCTGGGGCAGAAGTTGGAGTTGGGGGATCTGCCACCTGACCTGAAATCGAACAGCAATATCTCTCCCGGAACGAATATTCCTGTCGTGTTGGATGCCGTAGACCGAAATGTGAAGATGTTTCGCTGGGGGTTGATCCCCGGCTGGGCGAAGGATGTTTCTGTGGGATACAAGATGATCAACGCGCGTGCAGAAACAATTGATGAAAAGCCGTCATTTCGCGTAGCTTTTCAACGCCGGCGCTGCCTGATTCCGGCAGATGGATTTTACGAGTGGAAAATCGAGGATGGGCATAAATATCCTTATTTGTTCACTCTTAAAGATAGAAAGCCATTCACGTTTGCAGGGTTGTGGGAAACCTGGCGCAGCCAGGAGGGCGGCGAGATCAACAGTTGCACAATCATTACGACGGAGCCGAATAGCCTGGTCGCGCAATACCATAACCGTATGCCAGTAATCTTGGGGTACGAGAACCGTTGGCGCTGGCTGGAAGAAAGAACAAAGGAAGAACTCAAGGCGATGCTGATTCCTTGTCAGAGCGGGATCATGGATATTCCTCAACAGGTCAATCGTCTATAATTTGATCGATAAGGCTATAATTGATCATATACCAATAAGAAAAAAGAGGGCATACTGTGGAACGTCACGAGATCATCAAAGACTTGCAAGAAAAACCTGAAATGGATATATTGATTGTTGGCGGGGGAATTAACGGGGCAGGAGCTTTTCTTGACATGGCGGTCAATGGGTTAAGGGTCTTATTGATCGACCGGGGAGATTTCTGCTCGGGCGCTTCTGCTACATCTTCTCACATGGCACACGGCGGGATTCGATACCTGGAAAACGGCGAATTCCGGTTGGTGCGAGAAGCTGTGGCGGAAAGAAATCGCATGATCCGTAATGCGCCGCACATGGTAAAACCCCTGCCGACTGTCATTCCCATGTTTAAACTTTTTTCAGGGTTCTTGAATGCTCCTTTGAAATTTCTGAATTTGCTCGACAAACCCTCAGAACGAGGTGCGGCGGTTATTAAGATCGGACTGATCTTATACGATTCGTTTACTGGTAAAAATCGAACTGTTCCTGCGCACCAATTCTTTGGAAAAAAGGAAACTTTTAAACGTTACCCCCGACTAAACAAGGATGTACGATACACTGCTGAATACTATGATGGATTAATGCTTTCACCTGAGCGTTTGAATACTGAAATCATCCTGGATGCTGAAAAAGCAGGAGAAGCTGCTATGGCGTTAAATTATGCCTCGTTTGACAGCGTGGACGGGGATACGGTACTACTGAATGACTACGTGGGGGAGCAGATACTGAGGGTAAAACCTAAGATGATCGTCAATGCAGCTGGTCCTTGGATCGATGATGTGAACAATCGAATGGGCAAGCAAACTAATTACATCGGCGGCACCAAGGGCTCACACATCATCGTTAAAAATCCTGAATTAAAGAAAGCTATCGGCAATAAGGAATTTTTCTTCGAGAACAAGGACGGTCGGATCGTACTGTTGCTGCCATTCTTCGATAAAGTAATCATTGGAACCTCAGATCTACCTATTGATGATCCAGATGGGGCCGTTTGTACACCTGAAGAAGAGGCGTATTTCATCGACCTGGTCAAGCGGGTGTTTCCGGAGATCCCGATCCTGCCTGAGCAGATCGTATTCAGGTTCTCCGGTGTTCGACCACTGGAGTATCAGCATGCCAAAACTACCGGACAGATCACAAGGGATCATACGATAAAAGAAGACCTTTTGGGCAACATTCCGGTATTAAACCTGATTGGCGGCAAATGGACGAGCTATCGCGCTTTTGGAGAACAGACAGGTGATAAAGCGCTTGATTATTTAAGTCAACACCGCAAAGGGACTACTGAAGAGATGAAGATCGGCGGTGGAAGGGATTACCCCCCAACTGACCTGGCAATTCAAGCATACCTGGATGTTTTTTCGACCAAAGGGTTTGAAAAAGGCATTGTTGAAACCCTTTTCGAACGATACGGATCAACAATCAACGAAATAATTGGCACGGGAACCATTGAATTTCTTAAATCCAACCCGCTTATTACTGTAAATGAGATTAATTTTCTGGCGCGCACTGAAAAGGTAGTGCACCTAGACGACCTTTTACTCAGGCGTACATCATTGGGATGGCTCGGATTGATTGACGAAGATTGTTTGCGGGAAATTTCCATGCTAGTTGGTGCAGTGCTAGGATGGAGCACGGATAAGAAACAGAACGAGATTGAGAGGGTCAAAGCGTTATTCCTGAAGAATCACGGCGTAACCATTTAGAGTTTGTGCTTCAAAATCAAAAACCATCATCAAGCTGATGATGGTTTTCTTGTTCTGGCGGGAGCGACGGGGTTCGAACCCGCGATCTCGGCCTTGACAGGGCCGCATGTTAGCCACTACACCACGCCCCCGAACAGGCAATAGTTTATCACATGGTTTTTCTAACGTCAAGTTCCATGGGCTAACAGTTCCATGGGCTAACAGTTCCATGGGCTAACAGTTCCATGGGCTAACAGTTTGGGCTAACAGTTCCATAGTAACTGTTCCTTAATAACAGTTCCACAATAACTGTCGTAACAACACCAGCCCAGAGAATGACATTCCACAAGGTCCAGTTCTGCAATAGCCGGAATGACCAAATTTGCAAAAAAAGCTGCTCAATATAGAGCAGCTGCAAATATTTTTCCATAAGGATCATGGATATGGGGGTCTGTTCAGTTTAATCCGGTGAACCAGTTTTCACCGTCTCTTCCCCACTCAACCAGTTCAGCTTCTGTGAACCAAAGCGCAATTTCCCGGGATGCGCTTTCTAAAGAATCTGAGGCGTGAGTGAGATTGCGGCTCATCATGATCGAAAAGTCATGCCTGATGCTGCCAGGATCAGCTTCAAGCGGGTTGGTTGCGCCCATGGTTTGCCGCACAGCCTTAACCGCATGTGGACCCTGCCAGACCATTGCCATGACCGGCGCGCTCTTAATATACTTGATCAATCCTTCATAAAAAGTTTTTCCAACATGAGCTTTATAATGCTCGCGTGCCAATTGCTCATTTACCAAGAGGAATTTCGCGGCGACCAATTGAAGTCCGCGTGACTCCAGGCGATTGATGATTGTGCCAACCAGATTTCTTTGCACGCCGTCGGGTTTAATGAGTACGAGAGTCTGCTCCAAAGTCTGCTCCGTTATCAAATAAAGATATTCTTTTCAGCTTCGTGATAGGCATCCAACGCTTCGTCGAAACTAGCTTTTCGACTCAACAAATCCCCCAAGTCCTGCCATAATTCAAAGTTTTCTGGGTGGTTCTGCAATGTGGCATCCAACTCCGCAATAATTTGATCGGATACCTCGTCCTGAGAAGACAGCTTCGAGATTTCCTGCGTGAACGAAGAAAAATCACCCGCTTGGAGAAGGCCAACGACCCGCTCAATATCTGACTTACCAATCCCACCATCATCACTTTCAACAGAAGCCGGTTCAATTAAAGAACCATCACCAGCGCCAAACATTGAAGACAAACGATCGTCAAGTGCAACTTCTTCTATGGGCAACTCATTGTCAATCTCTGAAACCAATTCCATGGTTTCTTCAATCTCGGTAAATTCCACTAAACTTTCGAGAGATATTTCTTCATTTGCTTTTGGAATTTCAGTTGTTTTAATCTCAGTAGTTGGAATGTCAGTTTTTTCGGAATCCACTTCTTCCAGCCAGGTTTCAAGTTCCGCAGTCACTTCTTCGGAAATCGCTCCAGCCCCTTCTGGTTCATCAGGCAGGTCAGTGATCAATTCCTCAATGAACTCCTCGGAATCAGTAACCGATGTGGGAAGCTCCGCATCAGCCTCAGACCCTACCGTGGACGTGGCACTTATTATCGGTGTGGATTCTGCCGGACCAGCCAATATGTTCTTGACCCATGCAGGTAAGGAGGAAGGCGTGCTAGTTTTAATCGGCTCAGTCTTGATGTGCTCCGGTTCCTGGTGCTCCACTACCTCGATCTCATGTTCCAAAAACTCTGATTCAGTAGGCGCTACATCCAAAGGTTCCGATTCGTTGGACTCAGACACGGTTTGGTCTGGTGCTTCTATGGCAGAAGGTTGATCAGAAATTACTTTGTTGTCCAAATTCAAGTCGACCTCGAAATCTTCAAGGTCACCCGGTTTCGGTTGGGTTGCCTCTTCTGGCGCACTTTCTTCCTCTGCAATGGTATCCAGTTCACCGATCAAGTCGCTGGTTTCGATTTCTGCAAGGAAATCAGAGATTTCGAATTCTACAGATCCCGGTACTGAGACAGACTCCTGAGGCTCATTAGTTAAAGAAACCGCTGGCTCAATATCCATTTCAAAGGTTTCAGGAACCTCAAGGTCTTTCAACCAGTCCGGAAGATTGGGCACGGGTTCTTCACTGTTTACGGTGGGAAGTTCGAAAGATTCTCTTTCAACAAAATTTTCAATCGGGCTTTCTGGCGCGTTTTCTGTTCCATCACTGGAAATCGGGAGGTCAGCAAAAGGCTCCGACTCATCTGATAATAACTCTGCGAGCATATCGGGTGGAAGGGGTGGAATGTCTGATTCAGGAATACTTTCGTCTTCGGATGAAGCAAATAATTGCGGCGAATCCATGCCATCTGTTGGTATCGATTGCAGCCAATCCGGCAGAGACTCTGCCGGCTGGGCAGGCGCTTCTACCTCATCTGATATTTCCGAAATTGGCAGTTCGTTGTATGATTCCTGTGTAGTCGCGGGGTTTTCATCCTCGTTTGCTCTTACCCAACCAGCTTTAGCAATCCATTCTGGTAATTCAGACTCATGCACATTATTGGATGAAATATCTTTAGTTGATTCATATTCTGGGGTAGCTACTTCATCCTCAATGAAAGGCGAAGGAGGTTCCACCTGCGAGAGTAAACCGCCATCACCTAAATCTTCAAAGGGTTCAGGTTGGACCTGGCCAATTACTGTATCTTCTGCATCGTCATGCCAGGGGATACCGATTTGATCTGCCCATTCAGGCGAACGGGAATAATCTTCCTCTTGGGAAAAGTACTCGGTTTTTTCGAGCGTCACCTTTTCAGCTGGAACATCGCCTACATTCTCACTCGCTATTGAAATGAAACCATAATACGGATCCAGTTCACTAAGTCTCTGTAAGAAAACTGAGGGATGACCTTCAGAATCTGACACAGATGAGGATAACTCGAACATGATACGGTTGGCTTCAAAACAATACGGGTGGTCTTGCAAAATATCATTGCAGATCTCAGCGGCAGAGTTTTCGGCATTTGTTATGGTATACATTCGGGCGAGCAACAGCTTCAAATCGATGCGTGCCGGATCAGCTTGAAGAGCTGAGAGGGATTCAGCGATCGCTTGTTGATAAAGCTCGCCCTTGGCATACATTCTGATCAATGCACCCCGCGTGAGTCTAATCTTAGAAGGGAGGGCACCATCACGTCGGCTAATGAGGCGGCGAAACTCTTCCTGAATGGCAGCGTTGGAAGGCTGGGTTTCAAAGGCTTGTTCCATGTGCCAAATGGCTTTATCAAGTTCGCGGTTTTCTTCGTGCACGATACTAAGACCTGCATGCGCCACAAAATCGTCTGGAAAGACTGAAATAACTTTGGTAAAAACTTCGGAAGCATCGGCATAGCGTTTTTCTTCAAGTAAAGCTTGTCCAAGTTGCTGATAGGTTTTGATGGATTTAGGAAATGATGAAAGTATATGCGTACAGTGGACAATCGCTTCAGACATGGCGTTCTTTTCCAACAGGTCATCTATGAACAAGTGGTAATCGCGAAGCGTAATATTACTCATCAGGCAATTCCTCCGCATTAATTATTTTCAAAATAATATTATACATGAGTTGAGAAAAGAACAAAAAGGCATGGGGATCCATGCCTTGAACCTTATTCACCTAGATAATCGCGAAGCTTGCGTCGGATCGAAGGGTGACGCAGCCTGCTCAAGGCTTGCGCTTCGATCTGTCTGACGCGCTCACGGGTCACGCCCATTTTTCGGCCAACTTCTTCAAGCGTGTAAGCCTGCCCGTCGAGCAAACCATAACGGAGTTGCAGGATCCTGACTTCACGCGGTGGTAGGCCGTTTAAAACCTCTTCGAGATGCTCACGTAGCAGGTTGTAGGTCGCGGAATCGTCAGGAGGAGGAGCTTCATCATCCTCGATGAAATCGCCCAGCACGGAATCTTCTTCGTCATCAGTAGGTGTCTCGAGCGAAAGTGGTCGGCGCGCAACCTGGATCATGTTTTCGACTTTCTTTGGAGGTACATCGAGAGCAATGGCCAGTTCCTCAACAGTTGGTTCGCGACCCAGACGCTGGGTTAATTGATGCTGAACACGTAATAGCTTGTTGATTTGGTCACCCATGTGAACAGGGACCCGAATCGTTCTACCCTGGTCTGCAATGGCGCGTGTGACAGCCTGGCGGATCCACCAGGTAGCGTAAGTACTGAACTTGTGACCGCGCCGGTAATCAAACTTTTTAGTGGCGCGTATCAGACCGATATTGCCTTCCTGGATCAGGTCGAGGAACGGAACACCGCGCCCCATGTATTTCTTCGCCACACTGATTACCAGACGCGAATTGGCTGTGATCAGGTGTTCCCGCGCAGCCCATCCATCTTCAATAAGTTTACGTAATTCGAGGCGGCGTTTAATGTTGACATTGCCTTTAGCCAATTCCTCGCGTGCCATGCGACCGCGCTCAATACGTTGGGCAAGCTCCACTTCTTCCTCGGCGTTGAGTAAAGGGACTCGACTGACTTCTTTTAAATATAGCCCGATCGTGTCATCGGTATCAATGTTTTCGAGGTCATCAGTAGCTGCCTTGACCTCAGTGCTTTCTTCATCGTGGGTCGTTAATTCTTCGTCTGAAGGCTCTTCGTGGATGATCTCATCTTCAGTATAAGGGATTCCTGCGCTCATCAGAGCAGCGAACGTTTCCTCAAGCTGTTCGACATCCTGTTCCGCCTCTGGGAAGAACTGCAGGATGTCATCAATGGTAATATATGATTTTTGACGACCAAGCTCAATCAACCTGGCTATCGCAGGGTAATCTTCATCTTCATCGTCAATTGGTATGATAGGTTTATCCAAATAGCACCAGCCTTAAATTTCTTCCTGAACTTCTATTTTCTTATCAGAATACACTTGTTTTGTAAGAAATACAATAGAAAATATCCTATTAAATATCTGACAGACGATGCCCTTTTGCTACGTGCTTCCCATGGGCAAAACCCCGCTATTATACAGGAAATTATAAAAAACGGATATGAATAAAACGGAATAAAACGGAACATGAATAAAACGGAATAAAACGAAAATGGATAAAACGGAACAAACGGTAAAATAATACGGTAATACTGCATGAATAAAACTGTATACTATGTGCTGACCTCTTCTCAACAATGGGATAAAACGGGATTGATTTATTTCTAAAATTCTGTATAATGATTTTTTTCAATGCGCCTCTGGCGTTTTAAATATCTTTGCAGCAAAAATTTAACGATTTTTGGAGGAAAGATGGATATTTTAGGGTTAGCTCGGCACGGATTGAATAGTTTCGAGCAAATCGGTATTGTCTCTGTTCTGGTTGTCGCGTTGATCAGCTTAATTTATGCCTGGCTGCTGCGCGGCATCGTCATGAAAAAGGACAAAGGCACTGCAAAAATGCAGGAAGTGTGGGAAGCGATCAAAATCGGCGCAGATTCATACCTCTCACGTCAATTGAAGACCATTCTACCAGCGATTGGTCTTCTTTTTATCGCGCTGTTTTTATCTGTATATGTTGTACCTCCGAGTCATGAAGCAAAGCTTGAGTTCCCGGAAAATACGCAGCTCATTATCGCTGTTGGTCGAGCGCTGGCATTCGTTCTGGGCGCTACTTTCTCGCTGATCGTAGGTCAGCTCGGAATGAGAATGGCAATCCAGGCGAGTGTAAGATCGGCATCTGCCGCCCGCAGGAGCTTCAACGAGTCTCTTTCGATTGCGTATTATGCCGGCACCATCACCGGTATGCTCACCGACGGTTTAGGCTTGCTGGGTGGAACAGTAATCTTTATCATTTTTGGTAAAGCGTCGCCTGATGTTCTGCTCGGTTTCGGCTTTGGCGGCACACTTCTCGCGTTGTTCATGCGCGTGGGAGGCGGCATCTATACAAAGGCTGCAGATGTAGGGGCAGACCTTGTTGGCAAAGTTGAAAAAGACATTCCTGAAGATGATCCCCGCAACGCAGCAGTGATCGCTGACCTGGTTGGTGACAATGTGGGTGACTGCGCAGGTATGGCAGCCGATATTTTTGAAAGTTACGAAGTTACGATCGTTTCCGCATTGATCCTCGGTATCGCTCTCTGGTCGATGGATCCTGAAAATGGATTGAAATGGATCGTTTACCCGTTGATCATTCGCGGCATTGGTGTATTGAGCTCCATCCTGGGTACTTTCACAGTTCCCATCTGGGAAAAATTCCCCATCAAGTTCATGCGTGCTCATGATGCTGAAGAATCCATGTTCAGATCGTACGAAGTTTCCAGCGTCAACACGGTCCTCTGGTCGTTCGTTGTAGCAATCGCGTATGCGCATGACTGGAAACTGGCCATGTTGACCACGATCGGTGTTGGATTGGCTGTCGCCTTCAACCCGCTCACTTCCTACTTCACTTCAACCAAATCAGCCCCGGTAAAAGAGGTCGTTGAATCGACCAGGTTTGGTCCTGCCACAACCATCCTTTCCGGGCTTTCACTGGGTATGGAATCGAGCGTTTGGGCACTCGTCGTGATCGCTATCAGCTTTATTTTCTCACTCTTCCTATATGGAAATATGGAGCCAATTTATGTGCTTTACGGCGTTGCAATGGTTGGTATCGGTATGCTTAGCCACACGGGCAACAATGTGGCAATGGACTCATACGGCCCAATCTCGGACAATGCCAATGGTATTGGCGAGATGGCCTGGCATGACCAGACTGATGAGGAGACCAAGCGCGCCCGCCAAATTATGGCAGACCTCGATGCGGTTGGCAACACCACAAAAGCCATCACTAAGGGGGTGGCGATCGCTTCGGCGGTCATCGCTGCGGTCAGTCTCTTCTCATCCTACATCACGGACGTTTCAAGGGTGCAGATGGGGTTGATCAATGAATTAGGCATGGACATCGAAGTACTCGATTCGATCCGGGTTTCAGATATCAAGGTGTTTGTTGGCTTGCTATTGGGTGGAGCGCTACCTTGGCTGTTTTCATCACTTTCCATCCGTGCGGTAACCCGCGCTGCCGGCAAGGTGGTGGAAGAAGTTCGACGCCAATTCAAACTGCCCGGTATTATGGAAGGCACCAAGAAACCTGATTACGCCCAGGTGGTTGGTATTTCCACCGCTTCAGCTCAGAAAGAGTTGATTCCATTGGCGATCATCGCCGTGGTGATGCCGCTCCTGATCGGACTTGTGTTGCAGGTTGAAGCGCTTGGCGGTTTCCAGGTGGGAGTGATCCTCAGCGGACAGCTATTGGCTGTCTTTATGGCCAATACCGGAGGCGCCTGGGACAATGCAAAGAAGATGATCGAAGACGAACCCAGGAATCTAATTGAAAATACCGGCAAGGGTTCAGAACGGCACAAAGCCGGCGTTGTAGGTGATACCGTTGGTGATCCCCTCAAGGATACCGCTGGTCCGGCTTTGAATCCGATGATCAAAGTGGTTAATTTGGTCAGCCTGATCGCAGCACCGGTTATCGTGCGCTACCAGGAATTGGGTGCTGTCGGCTGGGTCGTTGTGGCTATACTGCTTGGCAGCGTAACCTGGGCGATCATGCAGAGTAAGAAGCCTGTCACAATCTAGTAAAGCCCGCCTGTGACTTTATAGAGGAACCGAGCGATTGGTTCCTCTATTATTTAATCAGGTTGGCCATTTCAGTGGGCAAGGAGGAGCACAGCTCAACCATACTGCCAAGTATCGGATGTTGAAAGGATAATTTGCTCGCGTGGAGCATTAGACGAGTGCCAGTGTCAGGGATCAATGCGCTTGTTTTACCATACAGGCTGTCATTGAGTATAGGATGTCCGATAGAAGAAAGGTGCACCCGTATCTGGTGGGTATATCCTGTTTTGGGATGAGCAGTGATTAGCGAGTAACCGGTAAATTCATTAATCAATCTGACTTTAGTGGAGGCGGGTTTGCCTTTGACCTGGTCGGCGATTGTGCGGTGATTGCGGTCGCCATTCACTCTCAATGGAATATCGATCGTCATTGTCTCGGTTGATAGCAAACCTTGTATGAACGCTTTGTATTCTTTTTGAACTTTTCGGCTTTCAAATTGTACGGAAAGCGCTCGATGAACATCTGCACTTAGTGCGAAAATGACGATCCCGCTGGTATCCTTGTCCAGGCGGTGAACCGTCCACACTCGGCCGAATTGGCTGGTTAAGAGGGAGCGTAGATTGGGTAAACTGGTATCATATCCGTCCGGAATGGTGAGTAATCCGGACAGCTTTTCGACTGCAATAAAAAAGGGATCCTGATAAAGGATCTCCAGCGCGTCCACTAGGTATTATTCGATGAAAAAGCTGGCGGCTACGACACCCGGACCAACATGCACAATGATTGCAGGGGGCAGGTCTGTGATTTGTACAGAATCAATCATGAGATGGTCCTCAAATTCCTTCTTCAGCGCTTCGGCATCTTCCATCGCATCAGCCTCCAGGATAGCCAGGTAGGAATCCGCACTCGCGAGGCATTCCTCTTTGACCAGTTCGACGATCCTTGCCAGTGCCCTTTTTTTCGTGCGCTGCTTTTCGAATGGATTGACTTGCCCATCCTTGAAAAGAAGGATAGGTTTAACCTGCAACAGGCTGCCCACCAAAGCTGTGGCTGTACCGATGCGGCCACCCTTGTGCAGATATTCGAGCGTGTCCACATAGAAATAGATGCGCATTTTTTGGCCCAGCTTCTCTATTTGTTCAACGATAAAATCAGCAGATTTCCCTTCGTTCGCCCAAAAAAGCGCTTTCTTTACGAGCGTACCAAGGGCAGGGCCAATAGTCTGGGTATCGACTACACGGATATCAGCTTCAGGGAATTCAAGCGCAGCGTCTGCTGCGCTACGGAAAGTTCCGCTAACTTTTTGAGATGGGCAGACGACAATGATGGTATCATTTTGAGATGCAAATTTCTCATAAATCGGATGATATAGAATAGGCGGAGGTGCAGCCGTTTTCGGAAGTACCGGGGATTTTTTCAACTTCTCAAGGAACTCCCTCGTTGTGATTTCATTATCATCGCGGTAGGCTTTATCTTCAAAAATGATGATCTGGGGTATGTAAGAAATCCCAAGCCTTTCTGCTTCATTTGGGGCAATCGTGGAAGTGGTATCAGCTACTATTCGAATCATCGCATTTCTCCAGTTTATAAGGAATTCCCGCAATTTGGGCAAAATTTTTCTGCTTGTTTAACAACAAAACCACAATTTTGACAGGTGGAAGGTTGAATATCCCCAAGAGGCGCGCCGCAGGCGATGCACCTGGGTTCGCCTGGTGGGTTGGCGGTATTACAGTAATCGCACACATACCGGTTTAGTCGTTCTGAAAGTTCGAACCCGGAACCGAGTGAACGGGCAGTGCTGTCAATCACATTCCAGACATTATCGACCAACTGTACGTATTCGATATCCTGAGCGATGTCATCAAGGCGGTTTAGCAGGTTGAGCGGATTATGCAGTGCGGCGAGGGTGGATACACCCAGGCTGGCAGCAATTCCGAGCCAGGCTTGCTGGTTGACCGCCACTGCGACACCATCAGCGACGTTCTGCAGCGAAATGCTCAGAGCGGTTTTGCCGCCAGAGCGTGCATACGGTGAGGATGCCAGCTGGACCAGGAGACTGTCGCCTGAACCAAATTGCTGTACCTGAAGATTGCCATGAGAAAAATGTGCCACGATCGCCTGGGCAAGGTCGCGGTTGGATAGTTTGCCGTGATAAATTCGTTGAGGCATAAATGAATTATAATCAAAAAACGTCACTCTAAACTCAATGGAGAAGTAATGGCAATTCGCAAGTATAAGTGGTGTCTAATTACAATATACGCGACTACCCTGATTTTGGTTGCATTCACGTTTACGATACCCAAAAAGGTAATGGCTCAGCAGCCGACAGGTTCGATTCCTACTGTCACCGGTACGCCAAAAGGGATCACGGCAAAGATTAAGATCGGTGTCACAGAGGACCAGGTCAATGTAAGATCAGGCCCAAATGTACTCTATCCTGAAATTGGTGTCATTGTTTTAGGTGTTGAGGTTCCTGTGGTGGGCAAATCGATGGGTGGCGATTGGCTGGTGATTGAATATCCCGGGGTGCCTGGAGGAATCGGCTGGGTCTGGGCTTTTTATATGGATGTAAGCCCAGGTGAGTTGAAAGTTGTAGAAAACCCTCCATCACCGGTTCCTATTACAACAGTGACAATTGATCCCACGATGGCAGCGCAATTCATCACAACGCCCGAGGCGACACGCTTGCCGACATTTACCCCACCGCCTCCCTTGACAATCCCAACATATGAGTCCTCGACCGGACAGGAGCTTGGGGGTGTACCCATCGGATTGATCATCGTCATCCTTTTGGTATTAGGCACGTTGATGGGTTTATTCTCATACTTTCAGTCGCGATAAGCGGGTAGTGGGTCATCCATGGATATCAAGATCGTTGCCAAGAACCGCAAAGCTCACTTCGAATATTTCATTTTGGAGACCTTTGAAGCGGGTATCTCGCTTAAAGGGTCTGAGATCAAATCGATCCGGGCAGGGCAAGTGAGCCTACAGGAATCTTATGTACAGGTGGATGCCAGTCAGGCGTGGCTGATGAACTCGCATATCGCCTCCTACCAGGCGGCCAGTTATTCTGATCACGATCCGAAACGACCGCGAAGGCTGTTGCTGCATAAAAAAGAGATCCGCATCCTGCATGCTGAGGTTAAACAGAAGGGCGTGACGGTTGTACCGGTAAAAATGTACTTGAAAAATGGCAGGGCCAAGGTGGAAATTGCCATTGCCAAGGGCAAGAAACTCTATGACAAGCGGCAGGATATTGCCAGCAAAGACCAAAAACGTGATATCGACCGATTCATGAGCGGAAAAGACTGACATGATCTCCAACGCCTGGTTATCAATGGTTGTCACGCTTGTTCTTTGCATCGTTTGGATGAGAATAATTAACTTGTTTACAGATCGACAAGTCATCGGAAGGTCTTTTTCACGTAAATTGATCCACATAGGAACTGGCCCAATATTTGTTTTATGCTGGATGCTTTTTCCGGATAAGAACATCTCAAGATACCTGGCAGCCCTGGTTCCCTTTCTGATTGCCCTGCAACTGTTTCTGGTTGGAAAAGGGAAGATGCAGGATCGCACTTCCATACTGGCGATGGCCAGGAGCGGAGAAAAATCCGAGTTATTGAAGGGACCGCTGCTTTATGGCATCGTTTTCGTGTTAATCACAGTTTTCTTCTGGAAATCGATACATGCGGGTGTGGCACTAATGATCCTGTGCGGTGGGGATGGCATTGCCGATATCGCTGGTAACCGGCTTAAATCACCTCGATTACCTTGGACGAAGAGCAAGACAGTCGCAGGATCGATTTCTATGTTCCTCGGCGGAATTCTCCTGGTATTGGCGATTATTGTATTGGTAAGGGGAAATTTTCTTATTCATTCGAGTGTCGAAGACATCATTTTGCCTCTTATTTTGATTTCATTCCTGGCAACATTGGTTGAATCCTTCACGCCGTCGGATTGGGATAATTTATCGGTAACGGGGGTTTCACTGGTGTTTTCACTTATACTACTGTAAAAAGGAATCTATGAAAATAGACCATCTCCACGATATTGCCATAAGCGATGTGATCAACGTTGCGATCGAAAAAGTTAGTATCGATCTTACGGCGGGGACCCTTGAAGCGGTTACAAAGTCTCACGATACCGTTGAAGCGATCATAAAAAAAGGAAAACCTGTTTATGGAATCAATACGGGATTCGGTGTTTTTGCGGATCGGACTATCGACGAATGTTCAATTCAAAAGTTGAATCGAAACTTGATCGTTAGTCATGCTGTAGGAACCGGTAACTCTTTAGACGAGCAGGTAGTACGGGCTGCCATGTTTATCAGGGCAGTTACATTGGCGAAAGGATATTCCGGGGTGCGGCCCGAGATCATCCTCACTTTGCTTGCCATGTTAAATCGAGGCGTTACACCGGTTGTACCTGAAAAAGGCTCATTGGGTTCTTCAGGAGACTTGTGCCAGCTTTCTCATATGGCGCTCGTACTGTCAAAAGACGAACAAGACCTAGAACACGAATCGGGCCGGGCATTGTACGAAAATCTCGAGATGAGCGGTAAAGCTGCTATGTCACTGGCTGGAATTGAAAGAGTCATCCTCACCGCAAAAGAAGGCCTGGCAATCAACAATGGCGCAACTTTTTCTGCCGCATTGGGAGCATTGGCAGTCTACGAAGCAGCGTACCTGGTTAGAGTTGCAGAGATTGCTGCTGCCTTATCAATGGAAGCGTTGTGCGCACGCTCGGACTTTCTTGATCCTAGAATACATGCTACGCGTAGGCAATTAGGACAAATTCAATCGGCTATTAATATTTCAAAACAACTCAAAAATAGTACTCTGCTCGATTCGTTGTCTCAAGTACAGGACGCATACTCGCTGCGCTGCGCTCCTCAGGTGATCGGAGCAGTTCGCGACACAATAGAATACACCAAAACCATTGTCGAACGCGAGATCAACGCGGTTACCGATAATCCATTGATCTTTGAAAATGAACAAGCCATTTCCGGCGGAAATTTTCATGGGGAACCGGTTGGATTGGTGATGGATTATCTTTCAATCGCATTAAGCGAGCTTGGAGCAAATTCCGAGCGCAGAAGCTTCAGGTTGACTGACGAAAATTTGAGCAATGGCTTACCACCGATGCTTGTCAATAACACATTATCTGCAGGGTTGAATTCAGGATTGATGCTGCCTCATTACACCGCGGCTTCACTAGTCCTGGAAAATCAAACCCTCGCCACACCGGATTCCATTCGCTCACTACCCACTTCGGCCAACCAAGAGGATCACAACTCCAACGCCATGACCGCCGCCCGGCATGCCTATGAGATTGTTGGCAACCTAAGACAGATCCTGAGCATCGAATTATACGCTGCCGTGCGTGGAATCGAATTGCGTTTAAAGGTGAATAATGGTAGATTAGGGGACGGTACTGGAGCGACTGTGGAAAAGATGAGCAAGATCATCCCGTTCATCCAGGGTGACACCCTGTGGGGCGAAGAGATCGCCAAGGTTAATCGATTGCTTAAAGAGCACAAAATATAGGTATTAATAAAAATGGTAAAAATTAATCGTAGAAATTTTTTAAAGTTGGGTATTTTTGGACTCACCGCGACCGCTTTAGGAAATATCCATCAAGCAGATGCGTATTTACCTGAATTTCCACAAGGTCAGCGTCTTGGAAGGACATTTTATACTGTTGATATTAAAGCCAAACCTGATCCAGAAAGTGCGACTGTTAAATCGGTTTTTAACGACAATGTTCTTGTCATCGTGCGTGAAGTGATCGGTAAACCCTATACAAGTTATTGGAAGAAACGCATCTGGTATGAAACACCAGAGGGGTACATCCCTGCAATCAGCGTGCAACCTGTACAAAATCTCCCCAATAGTCCATTTATAGAATTACCCACTTATGGCAACGCTCCAGGCATGTGGGTGGAGGTGACCGTCCCTTACGTGGATATATACCTGGATGGCGCTGCAGCAAAATCCCCCAGACTGCAAGAGACGATCGACCCGCGTTTTTATTACTCCCAGGTGCTATGGGTAGATAGCATTACTACCAATACCAACAACGAAATCCTTTACCATGTGACAGAGAAACACGGTTCTTACGGTGATGTATTCTGGGCTGATGCGAGGGCTTTTAAACCAATCACCCCTGAGGACATTTCTCCTATTACACCCGAGGTTTTAGACAAGAAAATCGTCGTGGATGTTAATCACCAGACAATGTCTTGCTTCGAAAACGGTCAAGAGATACTGTTCACACGTGTTTCCACCGGAGCAAAATACAATTACGAGGGGCAACTGGTGGATGCATGGGCAACTCCGGCAGGCGACTATCATTCTGTTAGTCGCAAGTACATCTCTCTGCACATGGCAGGCGGTGATACGAAGGCTTCTGGTTACGAAGAATTCGCAGTCTCGTGGAATTCAATATTTGCCACAGGTGGTGTAGCGATTCATGGAACATACTGGCATAACAATTACGGTGAGATGCTCTCTCATGGTTGTGTGAATGTCGAGCCTGAAGTCGCAAAATTTATTTATCGCTGGACACTACCGGTAACACCTTATTTTGAAGGCGTTCTGGAGATCCAGGATTATTCCGGTACAGACGTCCAGGTCATCGATCGGGATGCCAGTTAGGTGATCAAAAGCATAATGCGCTCATTAACCCTCTATTATTCTGATCTCCCCGAACAAAAACAAATCACAAAGGAAATCCAAATCCTGTGCGATAACTTGGGTGTGCTGTTCGTTGATCTTTGCATTGACAATAATGTGGAGTTACAAAGACGATTTGGTAAACAGGCTCCAGTTGTGTTGATCGGTCCATATCGCCTCAATTCACCCTTTACTCTTAGCGAAGTTGAAGTTGCCGTTAAAGCCACCCTACAGCAAGATGAAAACGTATCCGATCCAGTGGATGCCAGTAGAAGATTCACAATGACGAGACAGGAAAAGTTGGCGATGTGGTTTTCGAAAAACTACGCCTGGGTCATCTCAGTCATAATCCTGGTATTCCTGGGATTCTCTGCCCTGCCACCAGTTCTGGCTGCGAACGGAAATTTCGGTGCAGCGAATGCTGGTTACAAATTTTACTCGTTCGTATGTCACCAGCTTGCATTTCGATCTTATTTTATTGAAGGTGAACAAGCTGTTTATCCCAGGGAATTGGCGCAAATCCCAAAACTCATTACTTACGAAGAATTCACTGGACAATCTTCTGGGGATATCGTTTTTGCGCGCGGATTGATCGGTGATGAGGTGATGGGCTACAAATTAGCGTTATGCCAGCGGGATGTGGCTATCTATGCGGGACTTGGTTTATTTGGTCTTTTTTTTCACTTTTCGGGAAGAAAGATTAAGAATTTGCGTTGGATCTACTGGTTGATCATATCCGTCATCCCCATCGCGATCGATGGCGGATCTCAACTGCCAGGGCTCTCAGCAGGTTGGCCTGCCTGGCTGCCGAATCGTGAGAGCACACCATTATTACGGACTCTCACAGGCGGCTTATTTGGTCTTGGAACTGCATGGTTTGTTTTCCCACTGATGGAAGAAAGCATTCGTGAGACGCGTTTTTCACTGGAACGCAAGTTAAATATATCAAAAAGGTATTCAAGCCGGCAATGAGGCAAATTACTGCAATCAATCGGCTACAGTATCTCACACCTGATTTTCACCCATTTGACAATATTGTCTGCGGATTTTTCACCAGGTCTGGCGGGGTTAGCCCTAATCCTTTCAAGTCCTTGAATATCAGTATATCTACAGGGGACAATCTCGATAACGTGGTAGAAAATCGCGACAGGATATTCCATGCAATCGGAAGACCTGTTTCATCGATGTTCGATGTCTGGCAAACACATAGTGATGTCATTGTTTGCACGGATAATCCGCGCAGTGTAAACGCAGAACTACAAAAAGCTGATGCGATTTTTACCCGCAACCCGGATGTAACCCTGATGATGCGGTTTGCAGATTGCGTGCCGATCCTCATTTACGACCCTGTGGAGAGCGTGGTTGGCATAATCCACGCTGGCTGGCAGGGTACGGTAAATGAAATTGCTGCAAAAAGCATCCGTATGATCGTCAGTAATTATGGCTGTAAAGCCGAAAACATCCACGCAGTAATTGGCCCATCTATTGGTCCGGACCACTACGAAGTCCGAGAAAATGTGGTAAGGGAAGCAAGGCGTGTATTCCAGAATGATGAGCAGATCATCAACACTCGCGGAGATCAATACTTTTTTAATCTGTGGCAGGCTAATCAACAAGTGCTGTCAATGGCTGGGGTTTCAAATGTTCATCAGACTGAAGTGTGTACAGCCTGTGATACTGAAAGTTGGTTCAGTCATCGGGCAGAATCCGGAAAGACTGGCCGATTTGCCGCGGTCATCACTTTAGCACAGTAAAAAATATAAGGAACCCTGAGATATAATTACCATTATGACAATAATAAACTTAGCAATCCAAATCGTAATTCAAATCATCACTTTCGTCGTGATCGCCCAAGCGATCAGCACTTTTTTCCTGCCACCTGGTAACCCGGTACGCGATAAATTGGATCAGCTGGTCAACCCTGTACTGAATCCCATTCGAAGAATTGTGCCCACCATCGGCAACTTTGATTTCAGCCCAGTCATTTTGATCATTCTACTCCAGGTAATAGAGTACTTCCTTTTACGATTAACCACGTTATGACTCAACCTCGGCATTTCCGACTGCATGATGGTAAATCAGGTTCAGCCATCACGATCAGAGTGACGCCGAGAATGGCAAAGAACGAAATTTATGACATTTTGGATGATGGTACTGTAAAAATTCGCTTGACTGCGCCGCCTGTAGATGGGAAAGCAAATCAAGCGCTCTCCCGATTCTTAGCCGAGGTGCTGGATGTTCCAGTAACTTCGATAGAAATCATTGCAGGCTTAACTGGGCACGACAAGATTGTATCAATACTAAATCTGAAAACTGACCAGGTTCAAGCAAGATTATTGAAACATTTGGCAAAGAAATAGATCATTCGCGCATTGAGAATTCATGAAAAGCGCGGGATGCGATCTCCCTTAATGGATTGTCGATCGCGACCAGGTGTTTAATCTTTGAAACAACTGTTGTATTCGGGCGCACGAGCAGATATTGCAGCGCCATCAGGGATTCGGCAATTTTCTCACTTTCCAATATGGAAAACAATAGTTCATATGGGTAATCGTTGGCAGGGATGCCGACACCTCTTTTCACCGCTGCATTTACTAACAAGGGATTATCGACGAGCCTGATCAGTCGCTGTGGTGTGTAAATCTCAGGAGTATATTTGTCATGGAGTGCTTGCGCTGCGGCATCACGGAGTATCCATGCTGAGTCGGTACGGCTAATTTCGTCAAGCATAGTGGTCGCCCATTTGTCAACAGTCAAGCGCAAGCCATAAATTGAAAATCTGCGCAGCGTGGCATTTTCCTGGTGCGCCAATTGACGAATCAACTGATGCCCGGTATTTGGATATTGAGAACTCAATTCAGAGATGATACGACCGTAACGCTCAGGATCTGACTCGATCACCTCAAGAAGCAGTTGAGCTGCCCGGGGGTCAGATGAGATCAACAGGGAAAGAAACCCGAAAAGCGCAACTGTGACTTGCGAATCCTCCAAGATATTAATCAGGAAGGATTCATGCTGCTTTAGGGGTAAGAATGAGTAGAAGAACGCGCAAATTTTGCGGCAATCCTTGCCGGGGAGTGTTTCGAGTTTGCCTAATAACTGCGAAAATAATACGGGGTTCGCATAGTTGATAATGGTTGCGAATTTTATCTTGGATGAAAGTGGTAATTGTTCTGAGACGATATATTTGGCGAGTTTCGGGAAGGTCGTGCTGAGCGCAGCCGGTTGGGCGCGTTTTGAAAACATGTGGCTCAAAATGATGGAAAGGCTTCTCCCATCATAAGGATCAAGTGCCTCGAGCCATTTTACAACGTATTCTGAGTGCGTTGCTGATAACTTTGTTGCCTGGTCATCAATCGCAGAATGGATGAGAGTGTGAATGTCTCGCTCGGATGTATGGGTGTCGGATTGGGCGAGAAGGCGTACCAATATTGATGAGTTTGTGAATCGTAGCTGGTCTGCAGTTTGTGATAAAACGTGACACTCAATTAACCAGTTAAGCGTTTCCGTTGGACTTCCAACCTTGGATTCTGGCAGAGTGGAGAATAAATTCTGGGCATCATGTAGACTGGAACTGAAATTCCCTTGGCTCGAGAAGAGTTGCGCGAGTCGAGTCAGGTAATTGTAAGGGATTTTGTCTTCAGTCTTTCTCTGCAGGTAGGGTACGATAGTTTGACTACCGGGTATGTAATCCCGGAACAATACTGACATGACAGTGAAAGTGAAATCGGCATAAGTTGGGTGGACATTGTCCTGGTTCATCCATAAGGTGATCAGGTCGATTACCTGAGAACCGCTTGGTCCGGCAGCGAACGAGGGATTGACACTCTGCCATACCTTGAGCCATGCAGAGAGGCCTTGCCGAAATTCATTTTGACCGGGAGGGATGATTGGCAGAATCGAGAAGCCAGCTGCGTCCAACCTTCCTGAATAGTAAGGTCCGCATGTAGTGACCATCAACACTCGCGGGTTTTCTTTATGCAGCCGTTGGAGCAATGTAACAGCCAAGTTGAATTCTGCCTGACGCAATTCATCCAAACCGTCAACAAGAAGCAGTAACTGAGATTGGCCGAGGTTCTCAGAAAGCGATTTAGCGATTTCAGGAGGAGGGAAGTCAAGTCCCTCGTCATAAAGGCAGCGGGAAAGGCAATCTAAAAGAGGTAAGTTACTATAAGGCGATAAATGGGTAATATGGAAAAAGAGCGGCAGGTAATCATTCAAGTTGGTGTCGGCACAGCGTTTTTCAAGTACTTCAGAGGCTAAGTTGGCAAGGCAGGTGGTTTTTCCTGCACCGATCCCGCCTGAGAGAGCTATATTGCGACGACCGGATAGTGCTTGAGAGAGTGTAAGTTTTGGCAGGGGAAGTTCACAGGCTAATTCTGGAACATCCATAACCGATAACGCTTCCAGGAAGAAAATTGGCTCTTCCTCAGGGAGTATTGCGACGTTGGCATGCAAAGGATGACTATAAAGAAACTGAGGAACATAAATATCATTCAGGCTGCAAAGTTCTGGCCCCAGATGTTGCATTTGCACTTTCTTGAGCATGTGCTTGCGTAATAAAGTAAACGTGTCTGAGGAATCCATTTTCTGTATTTTTTGAATCTGATTTGCCGGTTTGAGCTTTTTTATCAATACAGGAATATATTTAATTAATAGTACTGTAACTACGATACCTAGAATAATTCCTAATATGATTGAGAGCAGGTCAACTGTATTTGTCAAGGCGGTTTTCTCGATCAATCTGCGTAGAGTATCCTGCCACACGAAGGGCAGAAGAACAACACTGATGGGGATTTTGCAAATTGGCATTGTGAGGGGGTGAGGCTGGTGCCGCATAAGGTGCAGGTTTGGTCATCCACTTTACCAACCGCCACCCCACCTTTACGTGAACGAAGGTCTTCGTATTGCTGAAGTATCGGTTCTGGAACCTGGATAGCAAGCAATTTATGCTCTGTGACCAGCCTGGTTTTTTCTTGTACGAGCGCATCGGCTTGAGCAGTTAGATCAATGTTGGCTTGCTGGTTAACCTCTTTTGCTTGTTCAACTTTTTGTTCAAATGAGTGCCAGATCATTTCTTTTTCCTCCACTTCGAGCATGGAGTTCATTTGCTCCTCTTCCATCAAGGCAATGGCAGCCTTAATAGACGCAATCTCCTTTTGCAGATCCTGAAGTTCTTTCGGGTTTTTGATCATCCCTCCATACAGGGCGGATTCAGATTGTTCCAATTTATTACGCCGGTCGAGGATTCGTAATTCGATAGTTTGAAGTGCAGATGACGCAATATCAAGCTCACGCTTAGCTGCTTCAAGTTTGGAGCGCACCGCAATCAATACGGGATCATTCTCCAATAAGCGGGAAATCTCTTTTGTCCGGCTGTCAATCGCAGCCAGCCTGGAATCGATTTTCTGTAGTTGATATAAGTGAAATGGCGTATTCATCACGCATCCTCTGCATGCCTATTATATATAAAAACGGGAAGGCATTCACCTTCCCGGGGGCAACGAATTACAGGAGTTTATTCCACCAGGTCTTCATCGCGTAAGAAGGTTTTCCAGACGCCGTGGATGCCATCGACGGTGACGCCAAAGAAATATCGATCTCCCTCGGGCGTGCGCAGGATCAGGTCATACAGGTGATTCTTGCCCTGTTGGTATTGCCTGATCAGACCATAATCACCGTGCCAGGTTATGCCAATCGTATCAATTTGCGGGATGATCTCGTTGTATCGTGTGATTGCGTAGTGCCACAAGCGCCGGGCTGAAGCTACAGTTACGTTCTTTACGAGGTTGCCATTTCGTAGATCGCGCATGGTAAAAAAGCTTTTACCACCGCGCAGTACTGGGGGAATTACCTCTACACCGGTGCGCGGAGCCACATTTTCATCGGCACTCTCTTCACTGCTGGGCAGGGGTGGCGGGAGATTCGGCTCAACCTGTGGAACCGGTGCAACAGAAGTGGCTGAACTTCTCAACACGAGCGTCACAATCTCATCCCGAACAGCAAGGTTGGTTTCATCTTCATCTCGGATAAAGATCTTGTTTTCATCGAGCGCATATGGGGTCTCGTCGCCGCGCGGGATCAGGACGCGAATCACTGACACGCCCTTGTAGGTTTGGGTGTCGAGTGTAAGGTGGACAGGCGGACTGATTCGGTTCTGTACCTCTTTTTCAAGCTGCTTGATGGCTTGATCAGGGGTATTAATCCCTGTTGGTGGTTTCTGCACATCTGCAGAAAGACCGATAAAGAGTGTGCCGCCATTGGTATTGGAGAACGCACAAATATCAGCGAGGACTCCATAGAGATTGCCGCCTCTTACGTTGAGATTTTCATGAAAATCCTGAATAATGTTCCTGCCCTCATCACGGGCAGTTTGGATGAAGTCAACTGCGGGTTCCTGCGTCTGGCGATGGGGCTTGGTCCGCGAAAAGTCGTTGGATTGAAACAATTCATACAACGCATCGAAGCTGAGCTCATCCAGCAGGACATCAGTTGTACGATCACCAACGCCTGGATTCTTCTTTCTAACCGGGTCAGTGGACAATCGGTGGCTGTCTGAACCCTGGATACAATGCATGCGTCTTGGATATTCAGGCTTAGTACCGTTGAAAAATGCCGCCGTAGTGCGTGGTCCTTTCTGTTCGAGGTCGGTGACTTCAAGGGCGTGCAGCTGTTTATCCTGGGTGTATGCGATGCGAGTTTGTCCGCCAAAGTTAATACCGCGCATGGCTACGCCGTTACTCGAGTTGGCGTGTGCAGCTATGACAATACCGCCGGCATCGTGGATGATCTTGTAAGCAGACAGAACATCCACAGAAGCGCCGATGGCAGGGTTGCCTTCTTCAAGGCTGCCAGCTGGAATGCCCAAATTGATAAGAACGTGTTCGATTTCACGTACAGTTTTTTCAGGAGAAAACAGACCGATAATATGAAAACCAAAAGTAGCAGTAAATTCAATACCGGGTAAGACTAAAATCTTTTTCAATAACCGGCGATATTCGTCCAGGCGGGTCTTTTCTTCAGGCAGCAGGCGGCCCAACTTTTCCAGCATCTCCAACTGGTCGATATTCTCTCGCAGGCGTCGGTAACCCGCGACTGTATTGTGATCGGTGAAAGCGATAATATCCAATCCCCGAGATTCGGCTTTGCGCAGGATATCCAGGTTGGTGACATCCGGTTGTTGAAAATCCAACGAAGCCGGCGTGTGCAGGTGAATATCCATTGTGTACCATTGTCGTTGGGTTTTCTTGTGAAAATTTTTTGATCTCATAGATACAACTTTCTCTAACAAATGCTTAAATGCCAGCGCCCTCGGTGGGAGTCGAACCCACAACCATCGGATTAGAAGTCCGGTGCTCTGTCCATTGAGCTACGAGGGCTGAACTTTAGCGACAGGGGCGGATCCCTTTGTATACGTTCGGGCTGGAAATAGTGCGAAGGATCGTCTCTGCAGGCCTGCCAATTTTATCAGACAAATCCATAGGGCTCAAAGGCGTGTTGCCATTGGCGAGGAAAACCCTGAAAATCGCATCCACTAATGCAGTCTGTTCAGTGTAAAAACCTTCCAACCTGGCGCAATGGTCCATTAATGTGGATTGAAGACCGTCCAAATTGTGGACCTCGGCGGTTTCGGGGTCAACCCAGTCGATCATCGTTCGTATTTCAGCGCCTGAAAATGCAGCCTGGTGCTCTGGACAAAGATAACTCAACAGGAATACGCGCCAGTTGGCGTCGTGATCTTTCCACCAATCAAAATCGATGTGATATGAGGTGCGTAAACCTGGTTTCACAAAACTAAATTTTTGGCCGTCGGTCATGAGGACGAAGTCTCCTCTAATTTGAAGTAGAGGTCACCGAGGTGTTTTGCCCAGGGTTGTGTGTACAGGATTGAAAGAACCTGGCTGGTGGAAACTCGCCGGACGACATTCACCGCTGCGTACAATTCCTGCGCGTGGATCTGGTTCTGCAGGTTAAGTTTGCCCATTTCACGCATCACCGTCTGCACTACTTTTTCGACGGGTTGTTTCGCCCGTGAGGAACTTGTCCAAATGCTGTCGATAGCGTTGACATCGGGAATCATGATCGCCATACGATCATCGAAGGTGCAACTGATCACCTGTTTGAGCAGGGCGAAAACAATTCCGCCATCCGTGCCTACCAGGACGGTTTTGATCCAATCGCGAGAATTCTTGCTTTTTTGTGTTTGGATGATCACTTCACCGGATTCTTTTCCGCGGCGGACTGTGATATTACTGCCAGGAATGGCACCCTGTTGTTCGTACCATTCCCTTAATCCAAACACGTACTTATTCGGCCTCACCACCCAACCGGAGAACTTTTCCTGGCTGTTGCCATCAGAAAAGTTAAATTTGACACGGGGAGTTTCGTGAGCAGTAGGAAAGATGCCTTTGACCCTGTTTGTGAGCGGAAGGGTTCCCGCCCGCCAATGCGGATAAGAAAGGCTGATTATTGCCTCATCTGTTAACGCAGAATCAACCTCGTCCTCCTCCAACTCGTCAAACACCAACCGATTTAACTCATCCAGGCCTGCCAGCTCTGCATGGGATTCCGGTAATTTTCCTGAAAAGACAAGGGGCATGGGAGGTTTTTGTACTTCCATCGGTTCAAGCCGCTTCAGAAACCATAATGTTATACCGGATGGTCCTACTTCATCAAACCGGCCATCTTTTTCGAGGGCATAATTCAGCGAAAATTCAGTTAAATATTCATTGTTGCTGGTAGGTAATTCAATTTGCTCGATCAATTCTTTGGTTGAAAGCGGACCGCCATTGGCCATCTCAAGCACTGCTTCGCATAAATTCAGGTGACCAATGCTGATGTCGAACAACAGGGCACGAGGGAAGTAATGTCTCGCAATGCAAACCAGGTCATTGCTGGTGGCGCAGCTTTCAGCAACAGATTCAACGAGCCGTGTGCCGAATTTCTCAAAAACAAAATCCGCGTCCAGAAGGTCATCTTTTTTCACGGGAACGGGATGGTTGAGTTTATGGTCTTTAATGTTAGCTGCAAAAGAAGCTGAAGCGCCAGATTCGAAATCCACATCGATCACCTGCAGTTCGGCATAATCCGGGTTAAACCCTGAGCGTATGGCACGTACTTTCCCCACCTCATTTGATCGGGTTGGAAACACCAACACATCGCCTTTTGAATACTGTTTTTCGGGCAAATAGAGTGTCCCCAATGCCAACTGCTGGGATTTGAGTTTTTCTTCTTGGGCAGTGATTGCTTTACCGATTATGAATTTGGTGATTTCAAACTTGTCGAGGGGGGTTTCAGTTTCTAATAGAAAATTATAAATATCTTCCAACTCTTGTTCCGTCAACGTGTAGGAGAACCAAAAATCTTCGTTAATTGTCATACCTTTTTACCATTTTATTCAATAGATTAACTCATTCATTATACCTTAGGTATTTGTAAATTACGGGTATTCAAAACTCAACCAATCAAGTGGATCAACCTGGACGCCATTCACCCATACTTCCCAATGTAAATGTGCGCCTGCGCCTTCATAGTCACCCGCTCCGTTCACCCTGCCGGTATTCCCGACTGTGCCGATCTGTTGCCCAGCTGCAATGTGGTCTCCCTCCTTAACCAGGAGGGTCTGCTGATGGAAGAACCCGCTGAACACTCCCCAGCCATGGTCAATAAAGACCGTGTTACCCCGCACAGAAAGTGGACCTGCAAATACCACCTGACCAGCAGCCGGCGCTACGATCGGCAATGTCATTCCTCCGGCGAAATCCACCCCGGTATGAAAGTAGACGGTTGGATCATCATTATATTTTCTTCGAGTTCCAAATAACGAGTTGTACTCCTGGTAATAAGCAGGGCTTAAGAAGATTCCGTCCCAGTACCTGTTTTTGGAAGCAGTGGAGACTAGCGACTGTATCAATTCATTTTCAGGACCAGTGATGGAGGGGTCAATGGTGGATGGATTGACATTAAGCGGAGGGTCGTCTTCAAATATACCCGGTTCAACCAAAACAGATTGTGAGAAAGTCTGGCTGGTACCATCTCTATGCATGGCAGTAAGGCTGAATGTGATCAGACCGGGCTGCTGGAGGGCATGAATCCCTTGCAGTGCATAAAATTCACCATCAGCAACGCTGAAAAACCGAAGGGGGCGTTCGCCAATAAACCCGCTCAGGGTGACGTCCTGGTCAGTCAATACTGAGATCACTTCTGTCGCTCCTTGGACAAGAGGAAGGGGAGCGAAGGTCACTTCACCCATTTGATGTGCGAATAGATCAATAGCTGGGTTTTGTGAATTTTCTCGCGAAAAAACCACAGTACCGGGCAGGTATTCATGAGAATGTGAGTACTGGTTTTGTAGCATCAAGGTACGTGGGTTTGCCTGGAGTCTGGCGGATATCTCGAGACTGGTTTGCGCTTCAGTTGTGATTGCCGCTGGAGTAAGGGGTTCTGATCCGATGGGAAGCAGTAGGATCAACTCGGATCCGGCGTAAACACTTGCCGGGGAGAGAAGATTATTAATTTCCAGGATTTGCTCGCGGGTGACCTGGTACTTCGCAGGTAAATTTCCGAAAGTTTCTCCGAGGTTGGTGGTTATGATGGTTAAAATCCCACTGAGACCTGGATAACTGGGAATGAGGATTACCTGCCCTGGAGAGATCATATCGACATCGCCGAGGTTGTTGACCTGGGCGATGTCATCGATCGTAGTATCGAACAGGTCGGCAATGTACCCGAGCGAATCACCAGGCTGGATTACGTAAGAAGGATAGCTGGATTGAGCCTGGGCTGAAGGAACTGTTGTGGAAAAAAACAACAGGATTGCGATGATGATCGGAAAAAACTTACTGAACATCTGATACCTCTAATGTATCACCGATTGAAAAATCCGCCAAACGGTCTGGATGGAGTTCTAAGGTATATTGAGCAGGGTCCCTGGGCGCATAGAAAGGGTGCCACTTTTTTGCCAGTGTTTTATCGACCACAATGTAATCCTTATTCAGCCAAAGTACGCTAATATCGAAGCGCATAAATAACATGTGGATTGAGGTGTTTACCCGGGATTCTGACGTTTCTTTGAAGAACAAACCGAAATCAGGATTGATCTCTTTTCTGAACATCAATCCCATCAATTTTGTTATAAACTTATCACAAACTTGTGCAGTGATTAGCACATTGGGATAGCGTGTGTTGATAATTTTGACTGATTTCATAGGATAGATTATCATTGTCTGGTAACTTGACTAGTTTACCATAAGGGAAACGAGAATGAAGATTACAACGTGGAATGTCAATGGTTACAGGGCGGTATTGAAGAAAGAGTTCAAGAAGAGCATCGAGGAATTATCCCCTGACATTTTATGTCTGCAGGAAACCAAGGCGCGATTAGAACAACTCACTGAAGAAGATTATTATATCCCAGGGTATCACATCATTTGGAACTCTGCGATTCGCCCGGGATACAGCGGTGTGGCTTTATATTATCGCGATAATATGAATCTTGATGACATTTCTTGCGGTTTAGGCGAAGAGGAGTTCGACGTCGAAGGCCGCACGATCAAGGTAAATTTTGGGAACACGATCCTGTTTAACAATTATTTTCCCAATGGGCAGCGCGGTCAAGATCGCGTGGATTACAAGTTGCGATACTATGCGTTTTTGCTCGAAAAATGCAAAATATTGCACGGCAATGGACAGAATATCATCATCACCGGGGATTTCAACACTGCTCACACTGAAATTGACCTCGCAAACCCAAAGGAAAACAGTAAAACCTCCGGTTTCTTACCAGAAGAACGGGAATGGATCGATATTTATCTTAATAATGGATTCAAGGATGCCTATCGTGAAATCTACCCTGGCAGAATACAGTACACATGGTGGACGTATCGGTTCACTGCGCGGGTGAGGAATATCGGATGGCGTTTAGATTACTTCCTGGTGTCCAATGGATTCATGGATCAAGTGGAAGATGTTATTATTCATGATGAAGTACTTGGCTCAGATCATTGTCCTGTCAGTATAATTATTAAGTAACTAGTCGATACTTTAGCGAAAGGGATGTTTTATGCAAAAACAAAGGATATTGATCGTCGATGACCATGAGGTAGTGCGACTTGGTTTGAAATCGTTGCTGGATCAGCATCCTTATTTTGAAGTAGTCGCCGAAGCTGGTAGCGCAAAAGAGGCTATCGAAAATGTAGAAAAATTTTCACCTGATGTGGTGTTAATGGATATCCGACTTCCAGGCGTATCCGGCATTGAAGCTTGTGAAGAAATCACCAGAAATTTCCCGGATACAAGGGTGATCATGCTGACCTCCTATGCTGAAGATGAAATGCTCTTTTCTGCAATCCGGGCAGGTGCTTCAGGATATGTGTTGAAGCAGATCGGTGCAGAAGATTTGATGAAGGCAATTGAAGCGGTTGGCAGAGGTGAAGGTTTGCTCGATCCTGCGGTGACGCAAAGGGTATTTCAGGAAGTACGGCGTGCAGTCAGGGAAGAGGAAGCTTCTGCATTCGCCAACCTTTCACAACAGGAAAAACACGTATTAATGCTCGTATCTGAGGGACGCACAAATCGGGAGATCGCCAAGAGTTTATACCTCGGAGAAGGCACTGTGCGCAATTACGTGAGCAGCATTTTAAGCAAGCTGGGCGTAAGTAATCGAGCAGAAGCAGCTGCTTATGCCGTGGAACACAGTCTGAAAGATTATTTGTAAAACTGCAGTTAAGAGAAAAGATTGGCGATTGTCTCGAATAATGGTGGGCCGAAAATTAAGACACCAACCATCACGCTGAAAATCGCTGCAACCAATACTGCACCGGCAGATATATCTTTCGCGTATTTGACCCTGGGATCGATTTCTGGATGAGAAACATCAAACAGGTATTCAATTGCAGTATTGAACAATTCAGTGATCCAAACCAGGCTAACCGCTAACATTATGAAAAGCCACTCTGTCGTTGAAAGACGAAAAAGCAAGGCGAAAGCGATCACCAGGAGCGTCGCTACAAGGTGAAATTTTGCATTGTCTTCAGAAGTGATGCATTTCTTTAAACCCGAAAAAGCATTGCGCAGCGAAGAAAAAAATCCCCCGTTCTTATGCATCGAAATCGTCCGTAAGATTGGCAGTATTCATATATCCCATTGATGCCATAATCTTTGTTTGGATGGACCACATTTCTTTCTTCTCGACCTCATCGTGATGGTCATACCCGAAGAGATGGAGGATGCCATGCACGGTCAACAAAGAGACCTCTTCTTCGAGATTGTGTCCCAAGCGTAAGGATTGGTTCAGAGCAGTGGGGTATGAAATCGCAATGTCGCCCATATAGGTCATGTCGCCGCCTGGAACTTCAAAACGGTTATCAAACGCAAGCACGTCGGTGGTTTTTTCCTCTCCCCGGTAGGTCAGATTCAAATCCTGCATGTAATCATCGTCGCATATCAGAATGGACAGCTCGATGTGCTGCTCTGTTGCGAGGAAAATCAAAGCTTCATACGCCGCCTTTTGAATGGCCGGCTCAATGGAAACCTGTAAATCTTCAAGATTGACCTCAATGTTGATGGTGTGAGCAGGAGTTCTCATTTCGCGGTTGCTCTAGTTTGTTCCTGCCGATCTTCAGGATAAGCGATACGGGGATGATAAGTATTCATCAATGTCTTGTGAAATGATGCCTGAATTAAAGTCAGATCTTTCAAAGTGAGGTTCGTGTTCTTTAGCAAGCCTTCCTTATATATATTGTCGAAGACGCTATTAAGAAGCTTGACCAGTTCTTCCTCATTTTTTGGCGTAGTTGATCTGGCACGTGCTTCAGTGATGTCGGCAAGCATGGATATGCCAGTTTCTTTTGACCGGGGTTGTGGACCAGGATAACGAAACAGTTCAATATCTACCAGGCTGGGGTTGTCAGCCTGTTGCTCAAGCGCGCGATTATACTGATACTTGGTCACCTGGGTGCCGTGATGCTCTCGAATAAAGTCCTGGATGCGAGGTGGAAGATTATATTTTTCCGCCAACTTGACACCGTCATGAATATGAGCAATTATCGTTTGGGCTGCAATGACCGGGTCCATGTCATCATGCGAGTCAATGCTGCCCTGGGGTTGGTTTTCGATGAAGAAGGAAGGGTTTTGGGCTTTTCCTGCATCGTGATAGTACACACCCACACGGGTTAAAAGCGCATCAGCTCCGATCGCGTTCGCGGCTTGTTCTGCCAAGTTTGCTACTTGGAGCGTGTGTTGGTAGGTTCCCGGAGCATTTTGGAGAATAAAGCGCAGCAATGGATGATCGGAACGCGATAACTCGGTCAGGTAGAGAGGTGTCGGTAAGCCTAGTAATTGTGACAAAAGGAATTGGAGCAACAATGCAATACTGGCAGACGCGAACCCATTTAAAACGATCGTGCCGAATAAGGTTACCAGACCGACCATATCTGTGGTCGGGTTGGGCAATCGATAGGCTAACACGACAAGGAAACCTGCAAAAGCTATGGAAAGCGCTGACCAAACGAAGGTGACAAAATTCTTACCTTTTCCCAGTACGCTGGCTCCGACCAGGCTGGTAATGATGTAAAAGACAAGCAGATCAGGCGTGGTTGTGACACCATAAGTCACCAGGATGCTGAGAATGATCGGCAAGATGAAACTGATTTCAAAATTGAATAACGAGACCAACAGGAGAGCAAATGCCGGCAAGGGAAAGAAAAAAGGAATGATCGTACGGTTGGGGATGATGATCTTTGCGGCAACGAGAAACAGTAGGAACGAAACGGCAATCACTAATAATGAGCGAATATCGGAGAGCGGGGTGTTTTTTCGCTTGGAAAAATACAAGATTATAAAAATGACAAACACTACTACCAACGCAACGGAAGCGATGTAGTCTTTGGTCAATTTCTCAGGACGGATCAAATTAAGTTGTACAAGCGCTTCATATTGTTCTGCCGTGATCACCTGTCCGCGCAACACGATCGCCTGGCCTTCAGCATAAGTCTTGATCACCGGTGCAACCAAGTTTTCCGCATCCTGGCGAGATCTTTCGGTCTCGACTTGAGAATACAACGAATTTGGAACAATGTACGGTTGTACGAGGTACTGGATGATCCCAATTTCTTCGGCCGAAAAAGAATAGCTGATCAAACCGGGAATGCGGTTAACCACCTCTGGGAGTTGGTAATCACGAATGTTTTCTCTCATGATCAACTCCAGGATGCGCCTGGATTCATCCTGCACGGTGATCCAATGCTCTTCGGATAAGTCAATGATTACCCCGGCTATTTCCGGATCAAAAACCAGGGATTGCACCAACTTAAGGTCATCTATTTTTTGATATTCATCGGCGTATGGATCTGAGCGAACAGAGGAAATGAAATCTAGCGTGCGATTCAATTTTTCTAGCTGCCCCCGGTTGATGCTTGGATCAGCTGGCAGATAGATTGGGCTGATGGCATTGGCTGCCTCGTTCTTGGCCCTGGTGGTCAGTATTTCACTTTCGTATGAAACAGTGCGCGGCGAAGTGAGATCGCTGCTGGCGACATCACCAGCCTGAAGTGGCAGGGAATCCTGCCGAAGCGCGATCGGGAACACGAGCGCGAGATAAGACATTAACGCGGTTACGATTAATAGAAGACCGCGGATTGTACGGCGGAATTTTTCTTTCCTGGATTGCGCCTGACTGTTCGCTAGGTTAACCATTTAATAAATCTTTGACTACCCTGCTTATCCGATCAGGTTGCGCCTGGCCTTTGACCGAAGACAGAAGCTCCTTCATTACTTTTCCCATATCTGCCGGGCTTGAAGCACCAACCTCGGCAATGGCTTTACTGGCGAGTGCTGAAAGCTCTTCGTCAGAAAGTTGTTGAGGTAGAAAACCGTTCAAAACATCGATTTCTTTGAGAGCCTGATCTACCAGGTCAGCCCGGTTCGCATTTGCCAATTCCTTGATCGTTTCGGTGCGGATCTTGACCTCTTTTTGCAGAATGGAGAGAATTCCCTGGTCGTCGAGACTGGTGCGGGATTCGATTTCCGCAGTTTTTATCGCGGCGAGCACCAGTCGCATGGTGTTACGGGTGAGTTCATCGCGATTGCGCATCGCTTCATGCATCGTGTGTTCCAATTTTTCCTTCAACGCCATGGTTTTACTCCACTGTGATCAAGTCTTTGATGGACGAAAATAAAAACTCTCCAAAACCTGGAACATACAACAACTCATCAACGCTTTCAAACTTACCATATTTTGTTCGAAAATCTATTATCGCAGCAGCTTTTGAGGGTCCGATACCAGAAAGATTGGTCAATTCTTCAAGGCTTGCGTTATTGATATTAATTTTACCTTGATTTGAGGATGGGATAGGTGGATCGGATTCCTGTTCCTCCACTGAGTACTGGTTAGCGACTATGGAACTACTTACTGGTGAATTAGCTCGATTGATGAATAAGAACACAATTCCAGAAAGAATGAATCCTGCTAACACGCCAGCTAAAAAGCATTGTCTTTTAGAAGACATTATGTGGGTTGATTTTCAAGTATATACATGGTCTCGAAAGCGGTTCTAGCGACCTCGATCATTTCATCCGTGGGTTCGACCGTTGTTAATTTCTGCATTGCCATGTTCAGCGAGGAAAGGTATTTAAAGACCGGATGGGAAACGTGATTGGATGAAAACCGCATGTATTCGTAAGCAACCATGACGAGCACCGGAATCAGAACAATTCGCGTTGCAAGTTTTACCAGGATATTCGGGATTGGACCGAGCAACGTAAAAAGGATGATTGAAAAGAACACCAGGATCACGATGAAACCAGTACCGCAGCGTGGGTGGTAAAGCGAAAACGCCTTGATGTTTTCGACCCTCATCGGTGCGGATGACTCAAAAGCGTTGATTGTTTTGTGCTCTGCGCCATGGTAAGAAAATACACGCTTGATATCCGGCATCTTGCCGACGCCCCAAATATAACCGATAATCAAAATTAAACGGATCAATCCTTCGATCATATTCGCTGTGAAAGCAGAAAGTGCAAGCCATTTTTCAAACAGAGACGCAATTCCAGCAGGTGCCAGGAAAAATAGGCCAATGGCAATGGCAAAGGAAACAATGAATGTGAGGGTCAATGCGGAACCCTCGATCTTCTCATCCTCGCCAGCCTGAATGTTCGCAGAAATGGTGAGGTATTTGCTGCCCAATCCGAGCGCGTCCCATAGGATGATCAACCCTCGTAGAAATGGAATTTTCACTAGCTTGGAGGTGTATAGTCCGCCGAGTTTCTCAGTTTGGGTGATGATCTCGCCATTGGGGGCACGGAATGCGGCAGCCAGATAAGTAGAACCACGCATTAATACCCCTTCAATTAACGCTTGACCACCATAAGATGGGAGTTTGAGCGTGCTGTCTTTTTGGTCTGACATTATTGCTGCTCCTGGACGTTGAGGAAGAAATGGATTAGAGCATGCACGCCTTTACGCCAGGTAGGCAGATCAAGCTTTTCGTTTGGTGAGTGGATGCGGTCATCGGGCAATCCAAAGCCGGTAAGCACTGAATCGATCCCGAGCACTTCCTGCATGTCGGCAACCACTGGAACGCTGCCGCCTTCACGCTTGTACGAAGGGGAGGTGCCCCATACTTCTATGAATGCTTTGGAAAGCGCTTTTGTTGCTGGCATGTTCATGTCTGAAAGGCTGGGCGAACCAATACTCAACAAACGCAATTCCCATCTCACAGTATCGGGGACATTCTCCTCCAAAAATGCAGAAAGTTGTTCGTAAACCAGCTCAGGCTTTTGATTTGGCACAAGACGAGTGGAGATCTTAGCCATTGCCCTGGAGGGGATGATCGTTTTTGAACCTTCACCAGTGAACCCGGAAAGTATTCCATTCACTTCAAGCGTAGGGCGGGCGCCGATACGTTCATTGGGAGTAAACTCTTTTTCGCCCCACAGCGCAGGAACACCGGTTTGAGCTAAATATTCATCTGTACTGGTGCTGAATTTCGATAATTCAGCACGTTCACTTTCTGAAAGGGGTTCAACCAGGTCGTAAAAGCCGGGCAAAGCAACTGCGCCGTTCTCATCGTGCATCTTGCTGATCAGGTCGGCTAAAACCTGGGCTGGATTATGAACAACACCACCATAACTACCAGAATGCAGGTCGTGGTCAGGTCCAAATAGGTTCAATTCGAAATAGGATAGCCCTCGCAATCCGTATGTGATGCCAGGCAAATCCTTGCGGCTCATCCCCGCATCAGTGTTGAGCGCAACATCCGATTTAAGCAGATCCTTGTGTTCCGTGAGGAATTGCTTGAAGTTCGGTGAACCAATCTCCTCTTCTCCCTCCAGGATGAATTTAATGTTGACAGGTAAGCCTGTCGTTGATTTGAGAGCCTGAACAGCTGACACACAGGCGAATATTTGGCCCTTCATGTCAGACGCACCACGGGCGACCAGATTATCCCCGATGCTCTGCGCTGTAAAAGGCGGTGTTTTCCAAAGATCAGTTGGATCCTCAGGCTGAACATCGTAATGCCCATAGATGAGGATCGTTGGCTGCGTAGGACCTGCCTGCAGGTAATCGGCATAGACAATTGGATGGCGGGCAGTGGGGAAAATCTGAACATGCTGCAAACCAATCGTTTCAAGCTTGGCTGCAATAAATTCGGCAGCTTTTTGAACATTCTCCTTATGTTCCGGGTCGGTGGAAACGCTAGGTATGGCAATGAAATCTGTCAATTCTGAAATCATCTGTTCGTAATGGGTTTCAAAGTAATTGATCGCCTCGATTGTCATGGGTGCAAAAACTCCCTCTTTAAAATTTTGTCAATTGTATCACTTTACCCTTGCAGCAGAGCTGCCACGTGGCTTTATGCTAAAATATTTTATATAAGAGAGGTCACTATGATTATCCATAATACGACCATCATTACTTGGGAAGCACCAAATAGAATTTTACGCGGCTTCGCGCTGCGGGTAGTGGAAGACCGCATCACCGAGATCGATGAGGCGCCAAAACTTCTTGAAATGTACCCGCAAGATGAAAGGATCGACGCTGGCGGGCAATTATTAATGCCTGGCTTGATCTGCGCCCACACTCATTTTTACGGGCTGTTTTCCAGGGGGATGGCGATTCACGGCGATGCACCAGCTGATTTTGTGGAGATTCTGCAGAAATTATGGTGGCCGCTTGATCAATCCCTACGGGAAGAAGATATCTACTATTCAACCTTACTTTCGGCTACTGACGCAATTAAGCACGGCACGACCACTGTTTTTGATCACCATGCTTCACCAAGTGCTATTTTAGGATCGCTCGACGTAATTGAGAAAGCAGTGTCAGAAGTAGGACTAAGGACGAGCCTGTGTTATGAAGTAACAGACCGCGGCGGGGCAATTAAAACGGAAGAAGGCATTCAAGAAAACCTGCGGATGATCGAGAAGACTCGTTCATACCCAGCGGGCTCGCTTGTTACCGCAATGTTCGGTTTGCACGCGGGGTTAACTTTATCAGACGAAACGCTGAAAAGGTCAGCGGAATCCATCCAGGAAGGGTACGGTTTCCATATTCATGTGGCAGAACACCAATCCGATGAATTTAACAGCCTCAACCGTCATGGTAAAAAGGTGATTGATAGGCTCGATGAATTTGGTATTACTGGCAAAGATTCGATCTTCGTACATGGGGTTCACCTTGATTTGAAGGAATTGGAAATCATTCGTGATACTGGTACATGGTTGACCCACCAGCCTCGTTCCAATATGAACAACGCAGTGGGAATGGCAAGTATTGAGGGAGCGATCAGGTATGGCATCCCAGTGTGCATGGGAAATGACGGCTTTTCCTTTGCCATGTGGGACGAATGGCGCGCATGCTATTTGGCACATAAACTCTGGAATAGGGATCCACGGAGCATGCCGGGCGACCTCGTGAGCGAGATGGGGGCGGTCAATAACGCAAAGCTCGCCTCGCAATTCTTTAAAGACAGGATCGGTACAATTGAGGTCGGTGCTAAAGCTGACCTGATTTTGGTAGACTATAAACCGATCACTGATATGACTGAAGGAAATTTGCCCTGGCACATATTATTTGGTTTCAGAGACTCTCAGGTAACCACAACGATCATCAACGGAAAAACTGTCATGAAAGATCGGGTGATTAGTGGGATTGATGAAGCTGAAATTGCACAGCGAGCGGTCGGGCTTTCACAGGAAGTTTGGAAAAGATATCAAAAACAGTTCTAGGAGAGGAGCAAGGTGACAAGGATAGCGATCATCGGAGGTACGGGCAAAGAAGGGAAGGGGTTGGCGTATCGATGGGCATTAGCTGGGCATGATGTGATCATCGGTTCGCGCAATATTGAAAAAGCGCAACTGGCTGCTGACGAAGTAAACTCGGCACTACCGGAGAACGCCATCAAGGTAGGGGGCTTGGGGAATATCCAGGCGGCAGATTGGTGTGAAATCGTAACCTTAACCGTGCCATTTTCTGCTCATATTTCCATGCTCGAGTATCTAAAAGAGGTGGTCAGAGGGAAGATCTTGATCGATGTGACCGTGCCGATCGTGCCACCAAAAGTGACGATCGCTCAAATGCCCGAGGCTGGCAGCGCTGGCAAGGAAGCACAAAAAGTGCTGGGTGAAGATACCCCGGTGGTAATCGCTTTCCAGAATATTTCTTACGAAAGATTGATGAAAGACGAAGATATTGATTGCGATGTGTTCGTATGTGGCACGTCAAAAGAAGCACGCGATGTTGTGATAGGCCTAGTGGAAGATGCTGGGATGGTCGGCTGGGATGCAGGCCCCATGGGTAACGCCATGGTGATCGAAGGATTGACCTCTGTACTCTTATATATCAATAAAAGATATGGTAGTTCAGAATCAGGGGTAAAGGTAACTGGTGTGAGTAAAAGGATGTAAGTGAAAAGACAGCTCACTCTCATTCCTTTAATTGGTATGCCCGATTTCAAAGCCGGTGACAAGGTCATTGAAATAATTATTAATCATGCGCGTAGAGAAAAAATACCAATTAAGCATGACGATATTATTGTTATCACCCAAAAAATAATATCCAAATCGGAATCTCGATTGTTTGATTTACGCTCTGTTACGGCTTCGTCCCGTGCAGAGGAATTGGGAACCATAACAGGTAAGGATGCGCGTTTAATTCAACTTATCCTGAATGAAAGCCAGGAGGTATTGAGAGCACATCAGGGGCTGATCATCGTCAGACATAGATTGGGCTTCGTGTGCGCCAACGCCGGGATTGATCACTCGAACACCATTCCAGGGGAAGAGTCTGACAATTTTGTCCTGCTCTTGCCTCTGGATCCTGACAAGTCCGCACAGAAAATTCAGAGGGAATTTTTCGAGCTTACCGGCTTGCAGGTGGGCGTACTGATCATCGATTCACACGGTAGGGCATGGCGCAACGGCACTATCGGTACGACAATCGGAATGGCGGGTGTGCCAGGAGTGGTGGATCTGCGAGGTAAAAAGGACTTATATGGCTATACATTAAAAGCCACTCAGGTTGCAGCGGCTGACGAACTTGCAGCAGCTGCGTCGCTTGTAATGGGCCAGGCAGATGAATCCATCCCTTGCGTAATAGCGAGGGGATTTCCTTATGCCTTGCGAGAATCAAATCTGAAAGAACTAATTCGGTCTGAAGACCACGATTTGTTCAGATAATTGAAAACCCCAAACGCATGAAATCGATGAAGATCACAGCATTAGCCGGAGGTGTGGGAGGCGCAAGACTCGCTAACGGCCTGTCGAAATTACTCGAGCCTGGTAATTTCAGTGTTATCGTCAATACAGGTGACGATTTTTTCTATTCGGGCTTGTATATTTGCCCGGACCTGGATACCGTCACATACACGCTGGCCGGGATCAGCGACCCGGTAAATGGTTGGGGTATAGCTGACGATAGCTGGCATGTCTTGACCGCATTGGAACAGATCGGTCATCCGGTCTGGTTTCGCCTGGGCGATCGCGATCTCGCTACACATATCGAAAGAACGAGACTCCTGCAATCAGGCGTGTTATTGTCAGAGGTCACAGCAGCGATATCCCAACGATTGGGTGTCCAGCATACCATCCTGCCCATGACCAATACTTCTGTGCGAACGCTGGTTGAAACAGATGAGTTAGGCATCCTGTCATTTCAGGAGTATTTCGTAAAGCACAAATTCCAACCTACAGTGCGGTCAATCCAATTTGCAGGTATTCGGGAAGCTGCTATTCCACCTTCCGTTACAAATGCGCTTGAGTCTGCAGATCTTATTGTGATCTGCCCTTCCAATCCATTCGTGAGCATCGACCCGATTCTTTCCATACCCGGTATGCGTAACTTGGTCAGGCAAAAAAATGTGATCGCTGTGAGCCCTTTAATCGGTGGAAAGGCCCTCAAAGGTCCAGCAGCTAAATTGATGCAGGAAATGAACCTCGAACCCAGCGCGTGCAACATTGCAAAACACTATGGAGACCTATTGAACGGCTTTGTGCTTGACCAGATGGATATGGAAGATGCCGAGCCCATCAGGCAATGCGGTATAATTCCATTGGAAACCGATATACTGATGACCGGTATGGAAGGGCAAGCCCGATTGGCTCGGGAAGTCATCGAGTTTGGTGAAACTTTGCTCTAAAGGATGGAAAAAATGCCATTATGGGCAATCGTTCCGGTAAAACCGCTGCGCAGAGGCAAATCACGCTTATCACCGGTTTTATCAGAGGATGAACGAACCGCATTAAACCAGACTCTTCTCACCAATACTTTAAAAATTCTCTCATCAGTTCCACAGATCGACAGGATTATGGTTGTGAGCCGTGACCCGGCCGCACTGACGCTGGCAAGAGATTTTGGCGCACGAACTGTGCTTGAAAATGGCAACCCGGAATTGAATACTGCCTTGAGGCGTGCTTCAATGGTCGCGAAAACGCACCTGGCAAATGAAATTTTGATCATACCCGCCGATTTACCACTCATCTCCAAGTTCGAAATTGAGGCGTTTCTCAAACGCTCAGGGAATCCACCAGAGATCATCATCTCGCCTGACCGTCGCAGGGATGGAACCAATATGCTATATATCAATCCTGCCGGATTGATCCAATTTCATTATGGGACAGGTTCATTTCAGAAACACATGGCAGAAGCCGAAACCAGCGGCGCCCGCATTGAAATCGTCGAATCCACCAGCCTAGGACTGGACCTCGACATCCCAGAGGATCTTGAAATCCTTCAGCAATTGCAGCAGCAGGAACTCAAACCATCTTAATTTACAAGGAGATTACACATGAAGCAGCGAATGGCTCTTTATCTACAAGATGCGCACGATTTAAGAGATGGATTGGATTATGTGAAATACGCCGAGTCACGGGGTTTCGAAGCTGTATGGCAGGCTGAGAGCAGGTTGGTGCGTGATGCAATCGTCCCGATGGCAGCTTACGCTGCAGTCACCAACACGCTTAAAGTAGGCTCCGGTGTGATCAACAACTGGACTCGTAATATCGGTTTATTGGCTTCAACTTTTCTCACATTGGATGACCTGGCTCCTGACCGCATCATTTGCGGTATCGGCGCTTGGTGGGATCCGCTCGCACGTAACGTGGGCATCGATCGCAGAAAACCACTGCTCGCAATGCGGGAAACTGTGACTGTGTTTAAAAAACTGCTCAATATGGAAAATGTTACTTTTCACGGTGAGTTTGTTCATGTGGACGGTATTGAACTTGACGTGGTACATGGTAGAAAAGAGCCGCGGAACGTCCCCGTGTATATTGGCGCAACTGGCGATAATATGATGGAAATGACTGGTGAGATTGCCGATGGAGCTGTGCTGAATTATTGTGTTCCACCTGAATACAACCTCCGGGCTTTGGAACTCCTGGAATCCGGGGCAAAAAAGAGTGGCAAATCGCTGATGGACATAGACCGCCCGCAATTAATTGTCTGTTCAGTGGATGAGGACCATGATAAAGCCATTGATACTACCAGAGAGTTGCTAACCCAATACCTGGCACAACAACCGCATATCGCCAAAGCTTCGGGCGTTTCCTCTGATGTGGTCGAAAAGATCCAGTCGATTCTTGGATGGCCAGCCACACATGAGCAAATTTCCCACGCCAAACACCTTGTGCCAGAAGAGTTGATCCTGCGCATCACCGCTTCCGGCACGCCGGTTGAAGCACGAGCCAAGGTGTATGAGTATATCCAGAATGGCTGCACCTGCCCGATCCTTTACCCCGTCGGTGGCGATGTGCGCCTCTTAATCGATACATTCGCCCAAAACTAAGCAATCTTGCAATTGTAGTTTGAACTTAATCAGAATACCGGAGAAATTGATGAGTAACTCGCCAATTCACGTAATCGGGCATGTAAATCCTGACACTGACTCCATCGCTGCCGCTATCGGCTACGCGTGGCTGATCCGTGAGCGAGACGATGTGGATGCCGTGGCAGGTCGCGCAGGTGCAGTAAATTCACAAACTTCCTGGGTGCTCAAGACTCTGGGAATTGAAGCGCCCATACTGATCACTGACGCGTCACCGCGCTTTTCTTCGGTGGTACGCAGGCTCGATACAACAACGCCGGATGTGCCGCTCAGAGTCGCGTGGACGCTCGCTAATCGCACCGGTGGCATCGCGCCGGTGCTTAACCCTGACGGCACCCCCTTCGGACTGATCACCGGCAGGAGCCTCTTCAACTATCTCGGAAAACTGGTAGGCAGCACCCTGAACAAGCCGGTGGCGCTGGATAAAATTCTCGACCTACCTTGCGGTGAAGCATCTGACACGGCCGTCTCAAAATACCAGGTCAACGCGAAAATTCGCGATGTAATCAACCGGATCTTGCGGGAAGAAGGGGACGAGGTCTGGGTGGTGGATGAAAATGCCGGCTATGTGGGAATTTGCCGCCAAAAAGATTTGTTGAATCCTCCCAGGTTGAAAGTGATACTGGTGGACCATAACGAGCCATCACAGAGTGTCGCTTCACTTGAGGATGCCGAATTATTAGAGATACTCGATCATCACCGCTTGGGTAACCCATCTACTCACCATCCCATCAAGATGACTGTAGATATAGTCGGCAGTACCAGCACGCTGGTATCGGAAAGGATCGAGGAGTCTGGATTGAGCGCGCCGCAACCAATCGCTGGAATTATGCTGGCTGGTCTTTTATCGGACACACTGATCCTGACCTCGCCAACTACCACCGAACGTGACAAGGAAGCCGCAAAAAGACTCGCGCGGTGGGCGTTCACACCCGGTGGGGTACTCGCCGGTGAAACAATCCAAACGTTTGGCGAAAAGATTCTTTCATCGAGCGCCGGGCTAGGCAACCGCTCTCCGGAAGAGATCGTCAACACCGACATGAAGATCTACAGCGCAGGCGGTCTTGATTTTGCGATTGCCCAAGCCGAAGTGAGCGACCTTAACGAGGTAACGAAACATCTTAACCCGCTCAGTGAAGCGCTGCACATGTTGCGCAAGGGCAAAAACCTCGATTTCGCTATGTTGATGGTGACGGACGTGGTGCGTGGTTCTAGTCGGCTTATCTTCTCGAATCCTCCCGCGGAAATGGAAGAGCTGCCTTATCAGCCACAAGCGGATAACACTAAACTGGCTGAAGGCGTTGTCTCCAGAAAGAAGCAATTGTTGCCTGTCGTGTTGGGGTTACTGGAAAAATAACCTGTCATTAAATGGATTCTCAATCGAGAAAACAGGAGCAAGACCCAATGTGGAAGTCTTACCTTATCCCTGCTAATCTTCAAGATGCCCTGGAATTGTTGAATTCAGCTCCAAATAACAGTCGCATCGTTGCGGGTTCAACCGACTTGATACTTGAGATCAAGCGCGGCATCCACCCGGGTATCAGCACGCTCATCGACATATCCCGGGTGCCCGGGCTGGATACGATCACAGAAGACCAGGACGGCTCGATTCATATAGGTGCCATGGTTACGCACAATTCAGTTGCGAGTTCGGCGATCATGCGGGAAAAAGCCGCATGCCTGGCTGAAGCGTGCTGGCAGGTCGGTTCGCCGCAGATCCGCAACCGGGGAACGATCGTGGGTAACGTGGTGACTGCTTCTCCTGCGAATGATACGATCCCTGCGCTAATGGCGCTTGGGGCGACCATTCGTGTGGCCTCCAAACAAGGGGAACGGATACTTAAGGTTGAAGATCTATTCACGGGTGTGCGAAAAACGGTACTTAAATCGAATGAGATCGTGAAAGAAGTCATCATCCCAGCGTATGGTGGCGATCACAGGACAACTTTCTATAAATTTGCCCTGCGCAATGCGCAAGCCATCTCACTGGTCAACACAGCGATTTCAATTGAGATTCAGCCGAATAACACAATTTCCAACGTAGTGATTGCCGTCGGGGCTGTCGCGCCAACCGTGATCCGCTTACGGCAACTGGAATCACGCATTGTTGGAACAAAACTGGACCACATCGCAGAAATCGATTTTTCTCGCGTAAATGATGAGATCCGCCCGATCTCCGATATCCGCTCTTCGGATTTATTCAGGCGTGACATGACCTCGACGATCATCAAACGCAGTTTTGAAGCACTTGCCGATGCTAACCATCGACCTCAATTGCCAGAGCATCCAGTCACCTTAGCTACAGGAAACGTAACGGTAGACCCGGTTGACTCTACATATCTCGTGGATGATTCACACGCTATCCTCACGCGCATCAATGGACGCGAGCACATTTTCACCAATGCCCACCGCAAATCTCTACTCGACCTTATCCGAGAAGACGCCAGATTGATCGGCAGCAAAGAGGGCTGCGCGGAAGGGGAGTGCGGCGCATGCACAGTCCACATGGACGGCAAAGCCGTCATGGCTTGCCTCGTTCCCGCACCTCGCGCACATATGGCTGAGATCACAACAATCGAAAGCATTTCGGAGAATGGTCATTTGCATCCGGTCCAGCAAGCTTTCATCGAAGAAGGAGCAGTGCAGTGCGGATATTGCACGCCGGGTTTCATCATGTCCGCTGTTAAATTGCTCGAAGAACGTGAAAATCCAGATAAAAACGCGATCAAAGAATCGATCACTGGTAATCTTTGCCGCTGCACAGGATATTATAAGATCATCCGGGCAATCGAAAAAGCTGCTTCAGGAGAGGTTCACTCATGACCAAACATAATATGTTTCGCACCGATTTCCCGCCGAAACCCTCAAAACTGCCGATGCATCCCGTCTGGCGGGGCATTGGCTTGATCTTGATGGTCGTCCTGCCAATCGGATCTTACTTGTTCGCATCAATGCTGATCGAAAACAAAGACCGTTTCAGCTGGGTGATCATTCCGACTGATATCGTGCTCAATCGCTATCCGCAAGATCCGATGATCCTCGTGCGCCTGCTGTACGCACTCATCATCCTATTCGCAGTCGCGGCAGTGCTGGCGTTTTTTACATTCCTTATGTCTTCACTTTTCGGTCCAGCGAAGCACGATCCTTACGATGCGCCACCTGAGAGGTAGGTAAGACCCCCAAAACCAGGAATTTATCCATGCAAACTATTGGAATCAATCAATTACGCAACGACGCACTGGCCAAGGTAAAAGGTGAAGCGCTTTACCCCGGCGATTACAACCTGCCTGACTCACTGCACATGAAAGTTCTGTTTTCTGAGAGAGCTCACGCTGTCGTTAAAAACGTTGACACATCCAGGGCGACGATGGTTCCAGGTGTGGTTATGGTTTTGACCGCTGCTGATGTACCCATCAACGAGTACGGCTTGGGAACGCCTGATCAACCTGTTTTGTGTGGTCCGGGTTCAAGCAAACCGTTCGCGGATCACGTGCGGTTTGTTGGTGACCAAGTGGCAGTGGTGATCGCCGAGACCGCCGAGGCAGCTGAGCAGGGGTGTAAAGAAATCGGGGTTGATTATGAAGATCTCCCGGTTGTTGGGGATATTTATCAAGCACTATCACCCGGTGCAACACTGGTTCATCCGGAACGCGATTCGAACGTTTTCGTGCAGAATAAGGTACGCAAAGGGAATGTCGAAGAGGCATTCGCGAAGGCAGATGTGATCATTGAGGGCGTGTACAAAACGCCTGTCCAAGAGCATGCCTTCCTGCAACCAGAGGCAGGGGTCTCGTATATCGACAAGGAAGGACGAATCACCGTTGTTGTAGCCGGACAATGGACGCATAAGGACCAGGAGCAAATCGCTCATGCGCTCGATGTTGAGATTGAGAAGGTGCGCGTAATCTACCCGGCGATTGGCGGCGCATTTGGCGGCAGGGAAGACATGTCTGTGCAGATCATCCTCGCCCTTGCAAGCATGAAGCTACAGAAAATAGGAATCTCGAGACCGGTAAAGATCGTCTGGTCGCGCGAAGAGTCGATGTTTGGACACCACAAGCGCCATTTTTATGAGATTAAGGCCCGCTGGGCAGCCTCCATTGAGGGGAAGCTGTTAGCAGCTGAGGTGGATATTTCAGCAGATGGAGGTGCTTACAACTACACTTCTAACAAAGTGCTGGGTAACGCCACATTGATGAGCACCGGCCCATATTATTTCCCTAATGTGCGCATAGATAGTCGAGTAATCTATACAAACAACCTCCCAGGCGGGACATTTCGCGGTTTTGGTGGTCCACAGGGAGCGTTCGCCGCTGAGTGCCAGATGAACAAGCTGGCAGATAAATTGGGCATCGACCCAGTGGAATTGCGCATGCGGAACTTGTTGAAAGAAGGGGACACTTTGCCGGTCGATTCCCCCATGCCTGAAGGAATCAGCATCGACAAAGTTGTCGAAACCTGCGCCATCCACGCGGGTTGGAATAAGAATCTCGAAAAGGGGTATGTCAAACCTGAAATCGCGCAAGCCGGCAGTAAAAAACGGGGAATTGGGTTCGCGTGTTCCTATAAAAACGTTGGCTTTTCATTCGGTGCAAAGGAGAATTGCTGGGCGATCATTGAACTGCATGGTAAAACCGAGATCGAAAAGGTCATTCTGAGGCACGCCGGCGCGGAGGTCGGGCAGGGATCTCATACTGTCTTTACCCAGATGGCGGCTCATGCACTGGGTGTGCCTTACGAGCTCGTTGAATTGCGCGCATCGGATACTTCCTTCACCAATAATTCCGGCAGCGTCAGCGCTTCGCGCATGACCTTTATGGCAGGTAATGCGATTAAAGGCGCTGCTGAGCGAGCATTGGACAAATGGCGCAACGAGGAACGACCAGCAATCGTCGAGTACCAATATTTTTCGCCGCCAACCACACCTCTAGACCCCGAAACCGGAAAAAGCACGCCCAACTTCGCATACGGTTATGTGGCTGAAGCAATCGAATGTGAAGTGGACGAGGAAACGGGTAGGGTTTCAATTGTAAAGGTGCATTGTGCAGACGATGTGGGCAAAGCTATCAATCCAATGTTGATCGAGGGGCAGATTGAGGGGGCTGTGGTGCAAGCTACCGGATATACCATCCTCGAAAACTTTATCCAATCAAATGGCAGTGTATTGACCGATAAGTTGTCCACATACCTGATTCCGACCGTGCTTGATATTCCCGGTGAAGTGGATTCGATCATCCTCGAATACCCGGATAAAGTCGGTCCCTGGGGCGTTCGTGGGATGGGAGAAATGCCTTATCTACCTTTCGCGCCTGCAGTTATCGCCGCCGTGCACCAGGCGACGGGAGTCTGGTTTGACGAATTTCCACTGACCCCTGAACGAGTATATTTCGCGGTCAAAGCCGCTAAAAAAGAATAAACTGTTTCATTATTCAGCGTCAGGCTCTTCGAGCTCGCCAGCCATCATCGCTGCGATGATTTTTTTGGCATCTTGTACATACTTGGTAGGTACAAGCACATCCACTTCCCCCATCGGTCCCACGCTCAAACCATATGCAGTCCCTGCTGATTCTTGATTAATATAGGCAGGGATTTCAAACGACTCTAGGAGAATCCTCACCGACTCTGCCTCCAGTTTTCCGTTGGCGACAAAAACAACTTCATTCCTGATATGTCGTGTGAACATTGTTTTTCCCTTTCATTTGCAAGCGAGTGATGCGCCGTTCCAAATCGCGACGGAACATGAGCGGAACCACTGTTTTGGGTTTTTGTTCCAAAATGGTAGTACACATTTCGCACCATTGCAAAGCAGTCAAATATTCACGCCGTTTGTGTTCATAATACTTAGCCAATTCCACACAGGCGTAAGGATCGCCCTGCAAGGCAGCGATCTCCCAATGAGTCAAGGCTTCCGGTAAGCATTTCTTGACCTTGTGGATTTGACCGAGCATTGCATTTACTGATAGCAGCTGCCCGGAGGTTAGTTCCCTGGTTAATACAAGTTGTGCACCCTTCTCTGCGATGTCGTGCGACCCCAGGTCCCAATAGACCTTACTAATCGCGAGCAGGTCATCCGTGGATATATCCTCATCAGATTGGTCAAATTCGAACAATCGGGATATATGGATCATCAACGCAGCCAGTGAGACAATATCCTGGGCATTATGGTAGATCACATCCGATAACTTTGAGGGGTCGTGCGTGCGAAGGTATTCGAAGTAAATATCCGGGATCATCCACCCAGGCACATCCTCCGAGGAGCGGGGAAAGCCAAGAATGGCAACCTCGAGATCTTTCAAAGTACAGGAAGGGAGAGTTTTCCGCCAAAGTTTTCGGGAAATATGCAAAATATCCACGTGGGCAAGATCGCGCAGGAAGACCGGCAACTTGTTCAGCACCAGGCGATTCTGAACCAGTGGGATATCAAAAGATTTACCGTTGAAAGAAACAAAGATCGTGTCGGGCTTGATCAAATCGGCGAGGTGTAGAAGCATCGCCATCTCTTCAGACGGGTCATGAATGATCAACTGCTCAAGTAGAAAGCCATCTTCTTTGAAACGCCCTATGCCAATGAGAAATGCAAATGTTCCCGCTCCGCCGGACAGACCGGATGTCTCGGTGTCAATGAATAACATGCGTTGCAGCGCATCCGGTGCGTAATCGATGCGGGAGCTATGTTGCAAGGTTTTTGTGTCGATTTTTTGCGTGAATTTAACATTGCCGTGCTGGTAATCCCAGGCAAAGATTTGATCTTTCTTTATGAATGATCCAGCGGAATTGACGACTTCAACCCCATCGATTGCATGTTCCAGGGTCATTTGCTGATCCATTTGAGGCTGCTCGATAGCCACAGCTGGTTTGAACCCGAGCGATTTTAATCGGTCAGATAATGAATCCATAATTCTATTCCTGCAGGTATTTTATCAGTTGTTGGGTTTCTTTTTTACCGCCGCCAGCCAGGTCAACTGAAGGGCCTACGCAGGATGGACAACCTTCGCTGCATTCACAGGTTTTCACCAGTCCGCCAGCCTGCAGCAGCAGATCATCAAAATGATTGAACAAATACTCCGTCAAGCCAATGCCCGCCGGCACGTTGTCATAAAATATAATGGCAGGTTGGTTCTCTGCGAAACGGGCGGCGGGGTCAAAGAAACTGCCCAGGTCGCCACTGTCACTCATTACCATCAACGGCGCAAGTGATTCCAGCAGATGGTGCAATCCGGATAGCGCGCTCCTGACCCTTACCTGGTTTTCCACCAATGCGTGACAATCTACGCAGAGTGTCACCAGGTTGCTGGCAGCGTTCGCCTTTTCAATCGAAGTGAATGACTTGAAGGGGATTTTATGGTGTACGTGATGTGCACTGACGGTTTCTTTTTTACCGCAGACCTGGCAGGTAAAATCGTCGCGCAGACGTATACGGTCACGGATAACTGTCCAATCACGACCGTAGTTGTTCGGGTCGCTGCGCCATAAGCCATCGTGGCGCATCTTGTCCACGCATTCAGGTTTGACCACCATCCAGAAGGCTACAGTGCGCAGGTCGGTGGCGGGCAGATCCAAATCGGTCACGTCCAGCACCTCCCTGGTTGTCCAGTGAATACGTTTATACCCGGTCACCTTGCTTGTTACCACCACCTCACCATGATTAAGGATGTAATTGCCATGCTCAAGGGTCCCGTTGAGAGAAAGTATTTCCACTTCAGTGTTCAGGATCGGCTCCGTGATGTAATCACCAGCAAAAAAAGACAGATTTGCAGCACTTTTTTCTAGGTCCAGCTCCTCCACACGGTAGGTCTCTCCATCGTGAATGTAGACTGCGCCGGGGTGAACCATCCACAATCCGCTCGTATAATCAACCTCTCCAATGACCTTCACATCACCCAAGAGATTATGGGCACGCAACAAGATTGATCCTGAAGAAGCACTGCGTAAAGAAATGTGCTGCGTGGGATAATCGTTAGAAACCCAGTGATATTTACCATTTTTATGGAACAATAACGCAGCTTCGGTCAGATAATCTAGATATTGGCGTAAGGTCTCCGGTTCAAGATTGCCAAAATGCTCGTTTTCCTCAATGGGACCTTCCGCCGCCGCTGCTTGGAGGTGCTCGATCAGTATGAGGGGATTATCCGGATTGATCAATGCCTCTTCCGGGTTACGCGAAAGCAGATATTGAGGATTGCGCGCCAGAAACTGGTCGAGTGGATTCATAGAAGCAATAAATACAGCAAGCGAAGGATTGAACTTGCGGCCGGCTCTGCCTGCGCGTTGAACAAGCCCAGAGATGGTGCCCGGATAACCGGGGAGAAGGACAGCGTCCACGCCCCCAATATCCACGCCCAATTCAAGCGCATTGGTGGCGATGCCAATCTTGATCTCTCCTCTTTTCAACCCCTCTTCAATCTCCCGCCGTTCACCGCGCAAATATCCGCTGCGGTAACCTCGAACTTTGGTCTGTGGGATGCGCAAGACAGCGCGCGTGTCGCGCAGTAGGATTTCCACAAACCTGCGCGTACGGCAGAAGACCAGCGTTTGAATGCCTCTTTGATAAAGCAGCGCTAATAATTTGCCAGTGGTGGGGAGCAATCCCTCCCGAATGCCAAATTCCTCGTTGATCATCGGCGGGTTGTAAATCATGAAATACTTTTGACCTTGCGGAGAACCGTCTCTACTGACGATGGAGACCTCCTGCTGTATGAGCTGGCGCGCATGCTGTAGCGGATTGTGAATGGTCGCGGAGGTCATGATAAAGACCGGTTTTGCACCATAGAAACGGGTGATGCGCAGCAGCCGGCGCATCAAGTTCGCGACGTGTGAGCCAAAAATGCCGCGGTAGATATGAATTTCGTCGATCACAACGTATTTTAAGTTGCGAAAGAATCTCTCCCATATCGGGTTGTGAGGTAGGATGCCGATGTTCAGCATGTCTGGATTGGTGAGAAGTATGTTGGCTTTATCTCTGATCGATGAGCGGTCCTTCTGCGGGGTATCGCCATCGTAGATCGCCGGACGCACTAGGGCGCGAAGTTCCTGTGGAATCAAGTCATACAGACTGTTCAATTGATCATTCGTCAACGCCTTGGTTGGAAAGATCATCAGCGCGGTGCTGTCGGTATCTCCGCATATTGCGTTCAGGATCGGCAGTTGGTAACACAGGCTCTTGCCACTAGAGGTTCCGGTGGAAATCACGAAACTCGTGTTTTCCTTCGCCAGATTGATCGCTTCAGCCTGGTGAGAATACAAGCGGTCAATTCCTTTTTTGAGCAAGGAATCACGAACGAACGGATTCAAGTCAGTCGGAAGTTCCTCAAATTTCGCTTTCCGCGCATCGGTGATGTGCAGGTGAGCGATATTCTCCCCAAAATTTTGGTCAGTGGTGAAAGCATTAATTAGAGAATTGATAGGCGAATCATCTGAGGTGGGCATGAGGTTTGCTTTGCATTATACTATTGGAAATATTCCTTTGTTTTCTTGATAGACTACAGCGAGGTGCAGTCATGGCATTGATCGACAACGTTATTTTCGGAGCGCTGGTCGGAATACTTACCAACTACCTCGCGGATGTGCTGCCTATCACCCGCAAATTCTCGCAGCCGCTCTGCCTGAATTGCGGCAAGATGTTCACTCTCCGGGAGTACCTTTTCTCATTCAGATGCCCCAAATGCAAGCGTAAAACGCCCGCCAGGGTGATCATCGTTTTGATCCTCTCGATACTTAGCAGTATCTTGCTCGAATTTTTCCCTTTAGGGAATTTAACTTTCTGGGCCACTCTGCCTTTGATGCTTTTCCTGGGTGTAATCCTGGTCATTGATATCGAGCACAGAGTCGTGCTCAAGGAAACCAGTTATCTCGGCTTAGTGCTTATGTTTGTCTATGGCATCATTCTGCATGGTTTCCTGCCTACGCTGTTCGGCGGACTGGCAGGGTTGTTGATCATGCTTGGGTTGTATTTTCTCGGAGTGCTGTTCAACAAGATTGTGGGATGGATTCGGGGACAATCGATCGATGAGGTTGCCCTGGGATTTGGAGACGTGTATGTCACCACTTTTCTGGGGTTTCTGACCGGTTGGCCGGCAATCATCGCTGTACTTCTCCTCGCCATCCTGGCGAGCGGCGTTTTTTCACTATTCTACATCCTGGTAAAAGCCATTCTCAGAAAATATCAGTCCTTCTCAGCCATACCCTATACACCATTCCTGATCCTTGCGGCCGTGGCAATCTTTTACATCTAATAAATTTGCATTTTGGATGTTAACCGATTATTTCAGAGGCGGTCCGGCATTCAGTATCGCAGGATCGAGTTCGTCGGCGAAACGTTCCATACGCATGCGCATTTTCGTAATCAATCCCGCCGCAGTTTGATAATACTTGTCCTTCTCCTGCCAGGTATTAACTGGTTCGAGGATTTCATCAGGTATGCCCTCAAGTGATGAAGGGATCTGCAGACCAAACACAGGTTCGGTCTTTAAAACGCTAACAGGGATTCTATTTTCTAGCGCCAGGCGGATCATCGCCCGGGAAAAGGGCAAGTGGATACGTTTGCCGATACCGTAAGGACCACCAGACCAGCCGGTGTTGACCAACCAGACACGCGGTAGGTGGGTTGTAATACGTTTGAACAACATGCCAGCATAGACAATCGGTGAAAGGGGTAGAAAAGGTTCACCAAAACAGGTCGAAAATGTCGCCTCAGGTTCGGCAGATAACCCCTCCTCAGTTCCAGCGAGTTTAGCGGTATAGCCCAAAAGGAAATAATAAACTGCCTGCTCGAAACTCAATAGTGAAATGGGCGGGAGGACGCCGAAGGCATCAGCACTCAGGAAAAAGATGTTATCTGGATGCGAACCAATTCCAGTTGGTACATGATTGTCGATGTAAGCGATGGGATAAGCAGCGCGTGTATTTTCAGTTTTGCGATTGTCACTAAAATCGATCTCACGCGTATCAGGATCATACCCCACATTTTCGAGTAACGATCCAAAGCGTTGTGATGCCTCCCAGATCAGAGGCTCTAGCTCACGGCTAAGATTGATGGTTTTTGCATAACAGCCATTCTCAAAATTGAAAATTCCATTGTGGCTCCAACCGTGTTCATCATCCCCAATGAGTGACCGGTCAAGGCTGGAAGAAAGTGTGGTCTTTCCTGTGCCAGAAAGACCAAAGAAAAGGGCGGTGTCGCCATTTTTACCGACATTCGCAGAACAATGCATTGGAAAAACATCTTTTTCCGGCAACACCCGGTTCATCACAGTAAAAACCGATTTTTTGATTTCTCCAGCGTATGAGGTGCCGCCAATCAGGATCATCTTTTCAGCAAAGTTGATGATCACGAAGATTCCCGTCCTGGTCCCATCGATAACAGGATCCGCGGAAAATTTTGGCACATGTAACAGCGTAAAATCTGGGATTTCGTCAACATCAAGCACTATTGGTTTTAACAGATCGCGCGTGAACAACGCAGCCCATGCCTGATCTGAAATGAACCTGAATGTTTTTGTATAATTTGGGTCGCGCCCAGCAATGGCGTCCTGCACGTACAGTTTACGCTTTGCGAGATATTGCTTCACTTTTTTATAGATGGTTTCATACTGCAGCGCAGAGATGGATTTGTTGACATCCCCCCATGCGATCTCCGCATCCGAGGCTGTTTGGTTGTCGACCAAGTATTTATCATTCGGTGATCGCCCCGTGTGCACACCGGTTTCTACAATGACTGCCCCAGTATGGGACAGGACACCTTCGTGTTCCAGTAGTATAGATTCAATTAATTTTGCTACATCGTGGTTATAGAAAACTTCATTTTGCTGATCAATGGCAAGATAGGACAGACAGGTATTTGAAGTTGCGGAAATAGTCAATTTTTACTCCAAGGTAAGGTTAATCAAGGTGCCTTATTCAACAAAAAATGATACCAGAACCATACTATCTCTGAAGAAGGTTTTTGATAAATAGAGGAACTAGAGTCCTGTAGTTCAGCATAAGGGAAGAATCCGCGCGAAATAAAACCAGTGATCCAATCGCGGGCTGCACTGCTTTGTATTGCAGCACTGTAGATCTTAGCCTGAATTTCCAGGTCAACGGCTCTCTGGTTTTCCAGACCTGGTGAAATAAGCTGGTAGGCATTTGATGTGAGCATGCCATATATTGCCTGTTCAGAGGAGGGGTACGAGATACCGATCAGTACAGGCTGATCGGTCACACTGACGATGGGCTTTACCAGGGTATCCAATATAGTATCAAAGTACCGTCGTATCTCGCTAACCGAGCCCTGTTTAATCTCCAGCGACGGGGATAAGAGTACATATACCATATCTACCTGGTCCAACCATGTGGGAATGTAGGTATTAGAAGCACTGATCGTCACAACACCGATCAGTTTTCCCTCGAAACGCTGCCGTAAACCGGTGATGATCATGCCCCAATGTTCGTCACTGAGCGCTCTCGGTACTCTACCCGTGTCAACCGTATGCTGTCCAACTTCTATATAAGGGGCAGAGGGTTCTGTAATTACCAGCGCATCTGTTGCCATTAATTGAGCCAGATCGGCATGGTGGAAAAGGAAACGCTGATATTGCTCATACCAGGTCGTCTTGAATTCCTCTGACCACAGATCGGAAGAATAATAATTTATTGCGCCTTGCGTGTAGTTTACTTGTGGGTATAAAAATGTCCTTTGCCCACTTATGGTCACATGGTTGATCATGGTCACGAGTTCATGCCACTGTAGGTCTTCGCCTGGTGCGATCGATAAATACGGCTGTCCTGAACTGGATGTTGTCCATGTGGGTGAGAGAATGACGAAATCTCCACCTAGTTGCTGTGAGAAGTTGAGTCCTGAGGTAATTGTCGCCCGCCAGCCGGCAGCATACGCAGGAGCAAATTCGACTCCAGCCATAAAACCGGGGCGGGTGCCAAGCGCTTCAAATGCCAGGTACTCGGTAGAATCGACTGTTAATGCAGATAATCCTGACCATTCGACCACAGTATTCGTGATTGTTCGGCTCTCGGGGAGGGGAGCAAGGGTAGTCGGACCTGAGGTTTCACCGACACTGATCTCACATAATCCATTGCGGCAATACCGGTATTCCAGCGAATCGGTGAAGTGCAAGGGCGAGTAAAGGGTAAATTCCCAGATCCCGGAACCTCTGGAGACCATTGGCAGTGGTTCCGTCCAATCAAAAGGTTTGAACTGAATATACACTTTTTCATTGGCGGGCGTGGCATCAGGTACCTTGACGGTGATCTTTACCGGGGCAATCTGCGAATATGAGAATGACATCACCCGGTCACGCATGACCATGCCTTCCTGTATCACCAGGTCTCGCGTGATAAAACTTCCGTCGTTAGATAATTCTGTATTCCAAAATCCATCGCCGAATGAGTATTTGTAGCGCAAGTGCAACCCAACCGGCAGTTCCAATTCGATGAAGTACCGGTTATTCGCGGCGTAGATCATGGTTGGGTAATTTACCGCAGAGCCGGCAGAACCGGATGACAAATCAGCATAAGCATTACCCAGGTTCGATAGATTGCTAATGAATCTCAGCGGCATTTCTTTTGGATGGTCGCGTGGCAGCGTGACCTCAAACCTCACCAGCGTAGTGGGTCGCTTTTTCAGATACACCAGCACAGGTGTGGACGCACCTTCCGCGATCAAAGCCCCCTGTTGAAAGGTCTCGTAGCTGCCATCCATGCTGTAAATGACAAGATTGTGCACACCGGGCACCAACTGGTTCACAATAAATGATCCATCAGAGGCGGTGATTACCTGCTTACCGCCTACACTGATCAAAAGGTTGGGAATTGGCGCATTATTCACCTGATCAATCACTTGGCCCGTGATACGTCCCACCTTTCTATCTAATGTATTTTCTGACCAGGCAGCCACGATATCTTCGATGATTCGTGGGCCATCCAGGCGTGCAATCCGAAAACGTACCGGTTCGCCCTCAGCAGTCCTTTCATAGTCCGTTTCGCTCGATACCCGCACATAACGGTACTTGACTTCAGTGGAGATCTTTAGAGGAATACGCAAGGAATAATGCGCCGCGTCCTCACGAACCATCTCGTACCTGGCGGCATTGAAGTATACCCCTGTGACATCATCCACGATTTCCAGCATGACTTTGGCATCGGCGGTTACATCCTCAGGCAGGGTAACCTTGAAGAGCACCTCAGCAAGTTGGAAATCGTTGGTAGTTAGTTGAGAAGTTAATGAAGAGAGATTTGAACAAGAAGATATGAAAACGAGTGACAGGAATAGAATAAGAAACGTGTAAGCAGGATGAATTAATCTGAAGTGAGTGACACGATTCTTTGACATAATATGCAATTAAAGCAGCGAAACACAAGTCTCTATTCGAGCAGGTTCTGTATTTCCCCGGTATGGTCCACCAAGCTGCCCAAAACCCCATTCACAAACCGGGAGGAGCTGTCAGATCCATAAATTTTGGCAAGTTCGATCGCCTCATTGATGGCCACTTTGATGGGCGTGCACTTCGCTACCGCGAATTCCCACAAGGCGATGCGCAGAATGTTGCGGTCGATGATCGCCACCTGATCCAACGGCCACTCTGGAGCATGTTCGGTGATCACAGTATCCAATTTTTCGATGATTGGGGATACCCCATATACGATCTGCCTGACGAAATCTTCGAGTTTAAGCTCGAGTTGTTCGTCTTCAAGCCGTGCAGTAATCGTCTCGCCCAACTCATGCCCTGCAACATCGTACTCGTAGAGTACTTGAAGTGCGATTCCGCGGGCTCTAGTGCGAGATTTCAAAGGTACTTAATCCGCTTCGAAATCGATATCTTCGATGTGCACATTAATCTTGCCGATATCCATCCCGACCATTTCTGAAATCGACCTGGAAACCTGGTGCTGAATGGTGCGCGCGACTTCGCGCACGTTCACATCGCGCTTCAGAATGACGTAGAGATCCACATAGACCCTGTCATCTTCAACAGAGATGTTCACGCCATCGTGCATCCCTTTTTTGAATAGTGTGTTCACGTCCCTGGGTACTGCTGTCAGGCGGCTAACCCCCGAAACGCTCAGCGTGGTCAGCTGGGCTATCGAAACCAACACGTCAAGTGCGATGGTGGTTTTGCCTATAGGTTTTTGATTGGTTGTCATAGTTTCTCTCCACTCTTTCAATTTACGCTGTAATTATAAACCTTTATCTCATGAATAAATTACGGCAAGTGAGCCAGGATGAAGTCAAGGCAAATTTGCTGGACCACCGGCAGCTGCTTGTCCAAGAGAATGATATGACTGGATTCCTCAAGGTACACGAAATCCTTATCCTCGTACCGGATGTGCTTATAGGCATACAATGCCCCCATAGGGTCGATCGTGTCATCCAATTTCCCTTGGAATATGATCACCGGAATTTTGATCTTCTTCAGGTTACTTTTCACGAGCCGTTGAAGATCGAGCAGGCTTGCAGCCGCCCTGAGTGGAAAAGAGGCGTAGCTCTGCTGGGGGATGTTGGGATTTGGTTTCCCTTTTTTTATCAAGGGCTTGAATCGCCAGATGAATTTTGCCAACCACAAATTTCGTATCTTTATTGCAGGGGCGAATACCATGGCACCCAAAAGGGTAGGATAGCGCGCTGCCAGGTACAGGGCTAACAAACCACCCATCGACTCGCCAAGAACGAACACCCTATCGTAACTTTTCATTAATTCCAATAATGCGTTTTCAGCAGTGGAAGACCATTCCCGCCAGGTAGTCTTGTTCATTTCCATGGCATTTGTCCCATGCCCTGGTAGCAAGGGTCCGCGAGTGGTGTATCCTTGCCCGCTGAAGTAAGTAGCGATTTGCCTGACCTCAACAGTTGTGGCGGTAAACCCATGCAGGCATAAAATGGCAACCTCTCCGCGCGGCCAAAAAAAGTCACTGCCATCGAGATGCGGATTGCGTAAAAGTCCCATGTCTTCAGACAATTGTCGCTCCTGTAAAGCGCGGAAGCACAGCGGTTGCGTATGGCAGAACGGCAATCTTATCGGCGCCAGTCACATTTTTCTGGATAAAATTGGAAGTTTTCAAGTTTTTAGGCAATGGTTTGAGTAACAATGAATTTACAAGCCCATCAGGCATTGAAGATCTGAGGTACACCGTGCATTTTTCCAGGATGCGAGCAACCTGGTAGGCTTTATGCGGTCCCACTGAAAAACCTGTGCGCGAGAATTTTTCGATCACCTGAGCTGGAGTCTCCATGCCGACCATGAAATCGAGATATCCTTGCGAGCCCGCCCCTTCGCGACACTCGGCGAAAAGCAGGATTAAGCCGCCCTGGCGGCAGAATTGAGAGGCGTGCGTCATGGCTTTTTGTGCTTGATAAAGATTGATGTCCTTCGGATATCCGCCTGCGCTTGCGATCACAACATCGTACTGACCTTCAGTCTCCACCTGACAGATCTGGTTGACCAGCTTGATTCCTGCAGCCATGACCGTAAGCGGCTCGCCAAAAAAGACCTGCAGGATGTGCTTGTTTTCATCCAGAACGGCGTTCAAGGCAAGGTCTACGCCGACAATCCTGCCGATCTCCTCGATATCCTGCCTGAGGGGATTTTCAGCATAATTACCTAGTGTCGATGCCGGGTCGACCAGCAGCCGATGGTTGGTTGTAATAGTCTGCCTGCCGCATAAACCAATAGCGGCCGACTTGACGCCGCCAGAAAATCCCGCGAAATGATGCAATTCAATGTCGCCCACCACGATTTTCAGGTCATGGTTGTAGAATTCATTATTGACTAACACAGGAGTGCCGCGTAAAGTTTGCCCGATTTCGTATAGTTTATCCTTATCGTCGCAATTATGCGGGATGATAGTGAAATTTTGGATGATATCTTCGCTAAGGACCAACCCAAATTCCTCTGGTTGCATAGGCAGGTGAGTGCCGGAAGCGATAAATATCGTAATGTTCTCTTTCAGAACACCACGATCAAGCAACCTTGTAATCAGCGGTGTGAGTAGCAAAGAGTTTGGTACCGGCCTGGTCTTATCGTTGACGGTGATGGCAATTCGTGAATCTTTTCCCAACAGTTCAAGAGGTGATTGCACTCCGAGAGGGGAGGAGAGCGCGTCAGCCACGAGTTCTTCAGGGCTCGAAACAACAAAGTGGGATAAGTGCCCAGGCAATAAAAGATCAACACGCTGGTTTTTATCAAAAATATCAAATGCTAATTGTTCGCCACCATATGGAAGATCAAATTTCATGTGCATATTCCTTATTCTTATCTTGAATAATTATAGCAACCTGCAAAGAAAATCATTCCATTATTTGCATAATCGATCAAACTTGGATCTCAAAAAAACTCCAGTACCCTCAAGCAGGGCAGCCAGATGTCATATTTTGTGTTCATGGTTTCGATAAGTATTATTATCATAAACATGATATAATAGTGGCGATTGGAGGACTATGACTACGATCACCCAGGCTATCCAGCTTTACATTCGATCCATAGAATTAGCGCGCAGTCAAAACACTGCCACCACTTATCGCAATGCATTAAAGTATTATGCAAGCGTGCTGGTTGACCATAAAATGGATCCGGATTTGACAGCCATCGAATTGCTGCAGGAAGATTCGATCATCTGGTTGACCATTGCGCTCAAGCACCACGCAGCCACCACAGAACGGCTCTACCTTACAGCCATCACCGGATTTTTCGAGTTCCTGGTAGCAGAACGTCTGGTGGAAATCAACTTACCCAGGGTGCGCCTATTGATCCAGCAGCGCGCGCGCAAACCCGGGCAGCGCTTGCCGCAGTTCCCCGCGTCGCAGATCGATCTGATCCTCGAAAAAGCCGATGAACTTCTCACCAGGCCGAGCGAAGACGAACCCGAGCGCCTGGTTAATCTACGCGATAGAGCTTTCCTCTACACATTGGCGGATACCGGGCTGCGTGTTCACGAGGCGTGCAATCTGCGCCGCGGGGACCTGGATTGGAACGAAGGTAAAGCCATGATCATCGGTAAAGGCAACCGTCAGGATGTGGTGCGCTTTTCTACCCGCGCAACAACGGCACTGATGGATTACCTGCACGCACGCGCAATCATCGACGGCGGCATGGGCAAAGCGCTCAGCTCGTTGCCCATCTTCGCGCGGCATGACCGCGGAGCGGGCAAGAAAACCAAGCCGATCACGACCACGACTGGCAGGAACATCATCACCGCCCGTGTGGCGGAATTTGTCGGTCCCGAAGCTGTCGGGACGATCACCCCACACTCATTCAGGCATTACTTTGTCACGCGCGTTTTGCGCTCCTCTGGCAATCTGAAACTTGCGCAGGAACTGGCACGCCATAAAAACATCGCTGTCACGCAAAGATATGCGCACTTATCTGACGATGAGTTGGATAAGGGTTACTGGACCGCAATCGAGGAAAAATAGATAAAAAAATCCCGCCATCACGGCGGGATTCGAAATTGCATACGGGGAAATTAGTTAACAATAACCACGTTGCTAGCCTGAAGGCCTTTGGGTCCTTTTTCGATAGCGAATTCGACCTTCTGACCTTCTTCGAGGTTGCGGTAACCATCAGCCTGAATGGCTGAAAAGTGGACGAAAACGTCCTCACCACCCTCGCGGGAGATGAACCCGTAACCTTTGGTTCCATTGAACCATTTGACTGTACCGACGATACGTTCTGACATTTCTTTTGCCTCCTATAGCAAACATTACAGTATTTCGGATTTTTCGTTCTGTCGGAGCAGTCAAATAAAAACAGCTTGGAGCTTTTTTCGCTTCAGGCTGTACTTATTTCATCCAGCTAGAACTACTTTGCATCCTACAAATAATAATTTACCATAAGCTATCACACATGTCAAGGTTTTTCATGGACAGGTTTTCATGGACAGGTTTTCATGGACAGGTTTTTCATGGACATTTTTGAGAAGAGGTCAGCACATAGTATACAGTTTATAGATAAAAATGGACAAAAATCCTGACTTATAGCAGATGTTTAACTTTCCTGCAGCAACTCCTTGGCCTTCTTGGTTTGCTTTCCTCGCTCTTCAGTGTTTAGTATCTTTTTGCGAATCCTGAAATTTACCGGGGTCACCTCCAGTAATTCATCATCCGCCAGGAACTCGAGCGCCTCATCAAGGCTGAGCACCCGCGGTGGCGTCAGACGGATTTCAATGTCCTTGTTCGACGAACGCATGTTAGTCAGGTGCTTCTTCTTGCAC
>JBCFBD010000108.1:0-5201 GCA_038562455.1 Anaerolineaceae bacterium
TGCCGATAACCTCGGCAGCATAATGCGCTTTCTGGTAACAAAGATTGGCGACCTGCTGCATGCCGCTTTTACCTAGCAGGCTCATGTAGATCGTTGCGGCGAGCGCCATCAACCCCTGGTTGGTGCAGATGTTGGAGGTGGCTTTCTCGCGTCGGATGTGCTGTTCGCGCGCGGTGAGTGTGAGCACATAGCCGCGCCGGCCCTGGTTATCCACCGTCTCACCCACAAGCCTGCCTGAGATCTTGCGCACCAGCTCGTTTCTGGTGGCGAGGAATCCAAGGTATGGACCGCCGAACGAGAGCGGTATACCGAGCGGCTGACCTTCGCCGACCACGATATCCGCACCCATCGCACCCGGAGTCTTGAGCATGCCCAGCGCGGTGGGATTGGCAATGACTGCGAGTAAAGCGCCGTTTTCGTGCGTCTTGCTGGCAAGCTTTGTGAAGTCGTGGATATGCCCAAAAAAGTCGGGGTATTGCACCACCACAAGGGCAGTGTTCACATCTATTGCTTCAGAAAGAATTTCAGGATTCTCAAAAAGATCCTTCCCGACGGTAATCAGCTCGACGTTCTCATAATCGCATAGATATGAGCACATCACTTGTTTGTACTGAGGATTGACCGCCGGTGAAAGCAGGATCTTTGTGCGCTTACCGCGAAAATTGTGATAGGCCATTACCCCAGCTTCGGCAGCAGCGGTCGCACCATCGTAATGCGAGGCGTTACTCACTTGCATGCCGGTTAGGTTGGCGACCAGCGTCTGGAACTCGAAGATCGCCTGCAGTGTACCCTGCGAGATCTCAGGCTGGTAGGGGGTATAAGCCGAGAAGAATTCTCCACGGCTGATCAGCGCGTCGACTGCGGCTGGAATATAATGCCGATAAGCGCCCGCGCCGAGAAAACTCACCATATCGCCCGCGGTTTCATTGGCGGTGGAAAAATCTTTCAGTTCATCCAGTACTTCCATTTCGGTCAAGCCGTCTGGAAGTTCAAGTTTAGGAAAGCGGTGTTTTTCGGGTATACACTTGAATAGATCTTCCAGCCGCTTCACACCGATGCTCGAAAGCATCGCTTCCTTTTCCTGATCGGTGTGTGGGATGAACATCAATGACCTCGGGTCTCGCAGTATGACGCGTAAGCTTCAGCGTCCATCAGCGACTCCAACTCGGCCGGATCGGATAATTCCACCTTCAGCATCCAGGCAGCGCCAAATGGATCGGAGTTGATCAATTCGGGTGTATTGGCGAGGGCGTCGTTGACCTCGATTACCTTGCCGGATACCGGCAGCGATACATCGGCAGCGGCTTTGACCGATTCGATGGTGGCTACGACGGAGCCTTTCTTCACATCATCGCCGATATCCACTGTAACCTCGAAGAAAACGATATCTGAAAGTTGATCCTGTGCGTAATCGGTCACTCCCAGGGTGGCAATTTTGCCGTCCACTTTCAACCATTCATCAGTGCTCGCGTATTTAAGTCCTTGCGGGGTATTCATAAGATTGTTTCCTCCATTGGATATATGGTGTTGATTGGCCTGAATTTATGCGACAAAAATCCTGGAAAAAAATCCATTTACTTCATTCTACGAAGCAGCGCAAAAAAAGTCAAGAAAAGCGATTGGGTTTAACCCTTTTTTCGCGCGGAAAAAAGATGCCGGCTGCCGGTAAAAAAGGCGACGAATCCGAGGAAGCGCAAAATTGCCGAGCCGATCAATCCTGCTTGCAGCGATATCGAGTCAGCGAGCAGCGAACCGAGCATGGGTGCGATTATTGCAGCCAGGTACTGCATCATTTGCGCTACCGATACGAAGACCGCGCTGTATTCTACCGGCACGGTTTTCATCAACTCGTCGAAAAATACCAGGTCCAGACCTGCCTGGAAGATACCAGCAAAACCGGCGAACAGTGCGATCTGCCAGGGCACCACTGTAAAGGTGATAAGTAGCGGGTAAAGAGAAATACCGAGCGTGGTCCATATAAGAACGGTGCGTGAACCCCTCCTGCGAGAGACGCGCGTCCAGACAAAGTAACCGATGATAAGGATGACGGTCTGCGCCATGGTGATATAGGAGATCCAGCTGTCAGAGGCTTTCACCACGCGCACCAGGTAGATAGGGATCAACGGGGCGGAAAGTTGAATACCGCTCATTACCAGCAGGCGTTTGACCATGAACGAGAGGAATGGCTTTTCATCCCACACCAGGGCTTTCATTTCGCTGAACTGCTTGCGTATGTTACGGCTGTACTCCAGGGGCGGCGGAGTTTTAGGCGGTAGCACGATGTGCGAGGAATAGTAATAACTGATCAACCCGCCGATTGAAAGCCCGATGAACATCAGTTGGTAATTAAGCGGGAAAATCACCCGATCGAGCATCTGACCGATCAGGAGCACTGCCAGTGTGGTGGTGAGCCCCATGGTTGACCAGCGTTTTGACATCAGCTCAAAGCGGCGGTCAGGACCTGCCACTGCGTTCATGACGACCGAAAAAGTAATCGCCACGAGGGTCTGCGGGATGGTTGCCAATGCCCAGATGAGCAGAATTGAGTTAACCAGTATCTCTCGTGGGATAAAGAAGGAGATTGCCCCGGTCAGCGCGTAAGAGGCAATGACGATGAGGCGGGCAATGCTGAACCACTTGACCACATTCGATTGGCGCTGCAGGAACCTGCCCAACGGGATGGCAAGCAGCAAGCCGGTGAACGCGGGCATGGATGACAACAGCCCGACCTGGAAAGTGCTCGCTTCAAGATAGGTGAGAAAGACCGGTAGGAACGGGCTGGCGGCGTTGGCGATGCCCACACCGATCGCATCGATCTGCACGTTGCGAAAATTCTGCACATCCTGCCTGGTGAAGATTGAAGTCGAAGGAGCGATTTGGTTTTTCACAGAAGATTTGTCTCTAACACGATGAATTAATCATCGGGCATTATACCAATGAGGACAAAAAGGAGGGCAATTCGTTAGAGTTGAATATTTTTGGGTTAAGGTATAATTGCCGATGGAAAAGAAAAATATTTATATCATCAAGCGAAAGAAAAGCGCATGGACCGGCAGCAATGCACGGTTGACGAGGATGAGGGTTCTTTACCGCAGGGTAAAGTTAACCGGCAAACCGGGAAAATCGAGAGATCAGCGGATGCCCTCCAGGTCAGCAGACCTGAATTTTCCACGATGAATCAAAATTCTCTTTTCCAGTGGAGATTCACCATCTCCGTATACATTTGAGTTTAACTGGAGGTACTCATGTGCGGTATTGTTGGTTACATTGGGGAGAAGAACGCCACCCCAATCATCCTGAACGGATTGAAGAAACTGGAATACCGTGGGTATGATTCCGCCGGATTGGCGGTGCTGACCAACGGCAGGATCGAAGTCCGGCGCAACGCCGGTAAGCTCGCAAACCTGGAAAGCAATATTTCCACTGATCCGATCGCAGGCACGCTGGGCATTGGTCACACGCGCTGGGCTACCCACGGCGAACCCTCTGCGCGCAACGCTCACCCGCACCTTTCCAGTACTGGCGAGGTGGTGGTGGTGCATAACGGTATCGTTGAGAACTTCATTGAATTAAAAGAGGAATTGCTTTTAGAAGGAGTTGTCTTCCAGTCGGATACGGATACTGAGACCATTGTCCACCTGGTGGACAAGTTTTACTCGGTGACCAATGACCTGGAAAAAGCGGTACGCAAGACCCTTAAACTGCTCAAGGGAGCGCACGGGATCGTGGTGTTCTCTTCGCGCGAACCGGATAAGATCATCGCCGCGCGCATCGGCAACGCCGGTGGTGTGGTGATCGGTCGCGGAGAGGGCGAAAATTACATCGCCTCTGACATCCCTGCAATCTTAGAGCACACGCGGCAATTGATCTTCCTTGAATCCAGGCAGATGGCAGTGGTCACGCGGGATGATATCAGGATCTCGACAGTTGAAGGGACAGCTGTCGCACCGCAGTATTCCACCGTTGCCTGGGATCCCGTCTCGGCGGAAAAGGGTGAACACCGCCATTTCATGCAGAAGGAAATCCACGAACAGGTCCGCTCGCTGACTGATACGCTGGCAGGTAGGGTGAACTTTGTGGATGGGACGATCAGGCTGCCTGAGTTGAACCTGACGCCGGAAAAGGCTCAAGCCATTCGCAAGATCATCCTCACCGCCTGCGGAACGGCCAACAACGCTGGCATGGTCGGCAGGATTTTGATCGAACGCATCGCGCGCATACCTGCGTATGCCGAAATCGCCTCCGAATTCCGCTACGCTGACCCGATCATCGACGCGCACACCACGATCGTCGCGGTCAGTCAATCCGGCGAAACCGCTGATACACTGGCGGCGATGGAGGAAGCCAGGAAAAAAGGTGCCACCACCTGGTCGATCGTCAACGCGATCGGCTCACAAGCCATGCGCGTTGCGGATGGGTATATATCCATGCAAACCGGACCGGAGATCGGTGTAGCTTCGACCAAAGCGTTCACTGCCCCGCTGGTTGATCTGTACATGCTAGCGGTGCTGCTGGCAGACCTGCGCGGCACTCTGCCCGCGAAGGAACGCCGGCGCCTGGTGAAAGACCTGCGCCTGGTGCCCGAACTTGCCGGGCGCTGCCTTGATCGCGAAAGCGAGGTGGAGGAGGTTGCTGAACTGCTCAAAGACAGCCGGGACATGCTCTACCTGGGACGCGGCATTAATATGCCAATCGCATATGAAGGCGCGTTGAAATTGAAAGAAATATCCTATATCCACGCAGAAGCTTACCCAGCAGGCGAAATGAAGCACGGGCCGATCGCGTTGATCGACAAGGATATGCCCGTGCTGGCGATAGCCACGCGCGACCCATGGTACGAAAAGATGATCTCGCAGATTGAACAGGCGAAAGCGCGTGGCGGCACTGTAATTGCCGTGGCAACCGAGGGTGATGAGCGCGTCGAAGCGCTGGTAGATCGTGTGCTTTGGGTTCCGGATACCCCTTGGATGCTCAGCCCGGTGATCACCTCGATTCCGCTGCAGATACTTGCTTACCACATCGCCTCGATGCGTGGGTTAGATGTTGACCAGCCGCGCAACCTGGCAAAATCCGTCACTGTTGAGTGAAACATCTGAGGCTGTCCCAAAAGAAAGGGGCAGCCTCAAAAATTTAATATAATAGAGGAATGAAAAGACAAATCTTCAAACCCTATGAACAAAACCAGGCGATGCTGTTACCAC
>JBCFBD010000109.1:0-5165 GCA_038562455.1 Anaerolineaceae bacterium
AAGATCCAGTTATCTCTTGATCCAAGCTTCTCCACCCTGGTCTTGAAAACCAAGAGTTTGACGTCAGACTACGCCTACACTACCGCGCTCTTGAAGGCGAAGACCTACTACTGGCGGATCCAGCCCGGTGACGCGGCGTCTTGGGGGGATTGGTCGCCCACCTATCAATTCTTCTCGATGAACCCGCCGACAGCGCCGGCCTTGACAGCGCCTGCTGCCAATCTCAAGACCAACAACCCGTTCCCCGAGTTTTCCTGGCAGGCAGCCACGCGCGGCGTGAGTTACCAGATCCAACTCAGCCGCTCGGAATTTTTCACCCCGCTGGAATTGGATAAGACACTTGAGCCGGGCGTCCTTACCTTCGTCCCGGATTCTGCGTTAAGCGACGGACGCTACTATTGGCGGGTGCGGGCGTACGATGAGGTCGGCGCGAAAGGTCCCTGGTCGATTGTGAGATCGGTCAAGGTGGATACGACGCCGCCAGCCGCACCGGTTTTAGCCAGCCCGTCCAACAACGCAGCCAATAAAACAAAAACCCCCACCTTCAAGTGGTATGCCGTGACCGGTGCCAAGGTGTATGAATTCCAGTATGACAACGACATCGCGTTTACTGAGCCTGTGGCTTATACTTCGCCAATCACATCGCTGCTGGAGCACAAACCCCCTGCGTCGATGGGTCTGGGCACCTACTATTGGCGGGTGCGCGCGCGCGACGCAGCCGGCAACTGGGGAGCCTGGAGCAGTCCGCGGACGCTGACGATCGTCAGTATCGCCAACGGCAACTTTGAGAATGGCGCCAAGTATTGGGCTGAGTATTCAAGCAATGGATGGCAGCTGATCACCACAGATCTGCTGGTGCCCGCCCACAGTGGGTCCTACGCTGCGTGGATGGGGGGAGACATCAATGAGGTTTCACGCCTGACTCAGTCCAATGTCAATTTGATCGGCGCACGCTATCTGCATTATTGGTATTGGATCGGTTCTGAGGACTATTGCGGTTATGACTTCGCGAAGGTCATCGTGAACAGTGCGACTGTTAAAACGTATCAATTGTGTACTAGTACGAAAACCAATGGATGGGCTCACGATGTGATTGACCTGGCTGCATATGCCGGTACGATGGTCACGCTGCAATTCCAGGCAACTACGGATTTTGCGTATAACAGCAACTTTTTCCTGGATGATGTGATGATCACCAATTCATCAACTACCCCGCCATTCACCGCCAGTTTTGACCCAGAAGAATTGCTACTGAACAATTCAGCGATGACGACCAAGTCAGCGTTCGGCGGATTGTTGAGGAACAATGCTGAGATCACGGACAGTGACTCTAGTACCCGGTTGGAGCAATAAGCCAATCAACTGGCTGATTTGCTGACAAAAAACCGACCACAACCAGGAGGGACCTCTCCCTCCTGGTTTGGTTTAACTGATGTAGTGATGAGGTACCGAGTGATGAGTCACTTAGTGATCAGGCACTTAGTCATTAGGCAACGAGTGAATCGTCACTTGGTGAGAAGGCACCTGGAACTGATCACTAATCACTAAGAACTATTCACTATTTCCATCCAATTTCACCCCCTCGTTCGCCACCGCGTTTTCTTCCACGTACCTCCGTGGCATTGCCAACGAGCTCCAGCCGCCGGCTTCTTGCAGCACGAAGGGATCAGTGCCGTGGCGCGCAGCGGAGGTGGCCCAGTAATGCCGGCAATCGTGCGCCGAAAGCCCTGCCACGCCCAGTCTTTCTCCCAACAGGCGCACGCGGGCGGTGACGGCGCGTTCGCTCATGCCTGGTGCGCCGAGCTCCTCGTTCTTCTTGCTGCGCCGCAGCAGCAGACCCTGAGCAGGCAGCTCGCCGTTGGCCTGGCAGTCGCGCGCCGCCAGTAGTGTCTCGCGGCTCAGGCGGTGCACCTGTTCCTTGTTGACCTTGGGGCGGTAAAAGCGCAGCACGCCCTCCACCAGGTCGAGGTCAGCCGCTGCCAGCCCGGTCACCTCGCCGACGCGCAGCCCGTGGTCGAGCAACAGGCACATCAACAGCATGTCACGCCGCCCCTGCGGGGTGGGGGGCTGCAGCTTTAATTGCTGCGCCTGGGCGGGAGTGATCTTCACCGGTTCTTCCTTCTTGTAGCCGATGCGCGTCACCGGACGCTTCTGATCGATGCGCACCTGCTCGCGGTACGAGTACCCCTGCACCGCGCGGATCAACGCGTACTCCTGCGGGGTGAGCGTGCCGGACTGCATCGCCAGGCGCGCGTAAGTTTTGACCGTGGAGAGCCGCACGTTAACAGTCTTGATGGCGTAGCCCTCGTTGAGCTGCCACTTGACGAACGCCTCTACCAGCCCCCAGGTCACCGGACGCCAGGCCTGCGGTTCTTCTGACAGGCTGCCCGTTCTCAGGTTCACGAACTCGAGGAACTCGTGGAACAGCGCCAGGTCGGCGTCCTGCCGGCGCAGTGTCTCCTCCGCGCGGCGCGCGCGGTAATCCGCGAAACGCGCTTTGGCGGCGGCGTGATTGGCGCTCATGCCGATACGCATCGAAAGCTCGCCAGGCAGCAGCGGCTGGATCTCTTTATCCGGTGTCATCAAAAACATTGTACACGAATTTGGGGTCGTGCCATCCGGCAGCTGTCTTACCTTCATACCAGCCCGGCTGTTAACTGGTATGCAGGGAAGGCAGCCGCACCTTGCATAATTGTTAAGTAAAATCCACAATTGGTAGTTGTATTTGAAAAATTGGAATTGTATACTCTTTGATCATATTAACTCTGGAAGTTCGTTCATGAAACACCACCGGTCGGCACTTCCTTACCGACCGGTTCGTGTAAGTAGATTCGGATCATCCGTAACCTGGTCCAATCACACATCCGGATCGGCAGCCGGGAATCGCGGAAATTGTGTATAAAAAAGGTCTGAATATTTGTATAATAAAATATCCGCCAGATATTCAAACGCTGCCACGGACTTAGCAATTAGGATCGACCAGAAATTTAGCAGGGCATCAAGCATTCAATGGAGCCGTTCATGAATGATAAGTTAGCAGTACACTCCGGTGACACTATCCTCGAGGTCCGAGACCTGAAGACCTACTTCTACACAGAAGACGGTGTGGTCAAGGCTGTTGACGGGGTGGATTTCTCGGTCAATGCCGGCGAAGTGCTCGGTCTGGTGGGAGAATCGGGCTGCGGCAAGAGCGTTACCTCATTCTCCATCCTGCGCCTGGTCAGCGCACCGGGGCGCGTCGTCAACGGGGAGATCATTTTCGAGGGTAGGGATATCCTCAAGCTCTCCAAAGAAGAAATGGTTAAAATGCGCGGTGACCGCATTTCGATGATCTTCCAGCAGCCGCAATCGAGCCTCAACCCGGTCTTCAGGGTGGGGGAGCAGGTGGCGGAAGTGCTGATGCTGCATAAGGGCGTCAAGAAGAGCGAAGCCTGGGAGAAGGCCGTGGAGCTGCTCACGCTGGTGGGCATTCCTGACCCCGAGAAGAAAGCCCACGCATACCCGCACGAGCTTTCGGGCGGACAGGCGCAGCGCGTGATGATCGCCATGGCGCTGGCACTTTCGCCCAAGCTGCTCATCGCGGATGAGCCGACCACCGCCCTGGATGTGACCATTCAAGCCCAAATCCTCGACCTCATCCGTGAGCTGCGCGAGAAGACCAACACTGCGGTTATCCTCATCACCCACGACCTGGGTATCATCGCTGAAATGGCTGACCGCGTGGCGGTAATGTACGCCGGCGAGATCGTGGAGTTCGCCGCGGTCGATCCTATTTTCGATAAACCGCTACACCCTTACACCCAGGGCTTGATCGGCTCGATTCCGGTGCTGGGTGAAGTGGTCGACCGCCTGGAAGTGATCCCCGGGCTGGTGCCCAACCTCATCGACCTGCCGCCGGGCTGCCGCTTTGAACCGCGCTGCCTGCTGCGCCAGAAGTTCGGGCTGGAGGTGTGCAAGCGCAGGGAACCGCAACTGGTGGATGTGGGCAATGACCACACGGTGCGCTGCTGGTTGTACACCGATTCTGATGAACACACCGCGCCGATGAAGGTGTGAACGAGGTAGTATGAGCGACTTTACCAAAACGATGACCAAGCCGGCTGGCGAAGACCTGCTGGTGGTGCGAAACCTCAAAAAATATTACCCGGTGAAAACCGGCGTACTGCAGCGCGTGACTGACCATGTGCTGGCGGTGGACGATGTGAGTTTCACCGTCAAAAAGGGTGAGACCCTGGGACTGGTCGGAGAATCCGGCTGCGGCAAGACCACCGTCGGACGCGCCATCTTGCGCCTCACTGAGCCAACCGCCGGCGAGGTGGAGTTCGACGGCAAGAACCTGCTCAACCTGAAAGGCGAAGCACTCAAGATCGTGCGGCGCGACATGCAGATCATCTTCCAGGACCCATACGCTTCGCTTGACCCGCGCATGCGTATCGGCGACTCGGTGATGGAAGGGCTCGAGATTCACAGCATCGGCAACCGCAAGGACCGCTACCAGATGGCGGTCGACACACTCAGAAAAGTCGGACTGGAGGAATACCACAGCCGGCGCTTCCCGCACGAGTTCTCAGGCGGACAGCGGCAGCGCATCGGCATCGCGCGCGCCCTGGCGCTTCAACCTCGCTTCATCATTTGCGACGAGCCGGTCTCGGCTCTGGATGTCTCTATTCAATCGCAGGTGCTTAATATCCTTAAGGACCTGCAGCAGGAGTTCGGGCTGACCTACCTGTTTATCGCGCACAACCTGGGCGTGGTGGAGCATATCTCTGACCGCGTGGCGGTGATGTACCTGGGCAAGATGGTGGAACTGGCAACCAGGGAAGCGCTCTTCAGCAACCCGCTGCACCCCTACACCAAGGCGCTCATGTCCGCCATTCCCATCCCCAACCCGCGCCTGCGCCGCGAGCGCATCATCCTCAAAGGCGATGTGCCCAGCCCGCTCAACCCGCCTTCAGGCTGCCGCTTCCATCCTCGCTGCCCTATCGCAGTGGCGCATTGTGCGGTCGAAGAACCGCCTTTTGAAGAAAAGACCCCCGGTCACAGGGCTGCCTGCTGGCTGGTTTAAGCAATTATTGGTCTGCAATTTAGAACATACTGGTACATAAAGGAGGTGGTCGTATCAAACTAAAAGAGACATTTATGCAAAAGGGTTTTGAAAGGCAAAA
>JBCFBD010000110.1:0-5032 GCA_038562455.1 Anaerolineaceae bacterium
AAACCAATCTTCCACTGCCGTGCCATCCAGCCAATTTGCTTGATTGGTCCAGTTCGGCCCATCGGTAGCAGAATAAAAGGAAACCAAGGCAAGGCAGTCGGCCGCCACGACGTCGGTGACGCTTTGGCAGTCGAAAGTCTCCGTTGGGTTGCTTGCCTGGAAGAACCTCGCTTTGGCTGCCAGATTCTCAGCCTGTGTGCTTTGGAATTTGCTACTCTCCCCGCTTGCAACAAAATCCTGATTGCGTGTGCTGCTGCCTTCACTCGCACTGGGTAGGTAGAAATTTGCTGCGACTGGGGTGGAATAGAACAGTGAGATTAACAAAACCATGAGGATGGAGAACACAGGCAATCTGGAGACGCATTTCATACAAGAATCCTTTCGGTGTGAGAAGTAAACTTTTTGATTGCAGAAGTATAAACGTAAGAGGAGGGATTAAGTGAAAAATTGCACAATTGACAGAATTTTATATACCAAAAGAGGTTAATTTGCATAAATTTTGAGGGTGGATAGATATCCAGATTGAGGCCTGAGAGTATCCCGGGGGACGAATGACACCGGATTCGGCTCATTTTCGCTGGTGTTCGTCGGGTGCTACGTATTCAGAATGTGAAAGAAGAGGGCAATATTACAATGTACCCTTCAGGAGCATTGCCACTGCCATAATCAAGGGGATGGTGATAATCGTCAGCAGCGTGGTCAGGATGACGGTCTGCACCGCTGTGTTGACGTCCTTCCGGTACCTGGTGGCAAACAGGATAGTGTTGGTGGCAGTCGGCGCAGCGGTTGTGATCACGCTGGCGAAGAAAAGCGTTTTATCCTGCGCCAGGTAAAAAATGAGCGTGAGCATCAGCAAGGGCACCAGGATGTTTCTGGCGAGCACCGTCTTCCACAGCGCCAGGTCGCGCAGGTTGAAATTGTCTCTCAGTAAATAGAATTGGCAGCCGATGACGATCATTGCCAGAGGGGTGTGCAGACCGGTGATGTAGCGCAGCGTCGTCTGAACAAGGTCTGGCAGCCGGATATTGAACAATACCAGCAGGAGCGCGATGAGCAGCGAAATTATGCCGGGGTTGAGGAAGGTCTTCCATTTGGTGGCGCCGCCCCCGCCGTTCATCAGGCGGATGCCGTAGGTCCACGCGAAAAGGTTGAAAACCGCGACAAAAACGGACCCATACAGCACGCCGGTCTCGCCGAGAAGCGCCCGTAGGAGGGGGAGGGAGAAGAAGCCCGCGTTGAAGAAAACCGTTGAATATGTCAGCATCCTCTTGCGCTCCAGGGCTTCGTTTTTGAAGATTAGCTGGGAAATGAGAATGCCAGCCGCGTGGGTCAAGGCTGCCACGAGGGCGGCAATTAGCAGATTCTTGAGCAGAGAGCGCTCGAACGAGGCTTGGAAAGCCATGATAATCACGCAAGGGATGACAATGACCAGGAGTAAATCGGTAATCTGGCGTGCGCCATCTTCGCGCAGCAGCTCGAATTTGGCGGCGAGGAAGCCAATGCCAATCAGAATGAAGATAACGAAGATTTGCTGGATAACGATGAGTGCGCTTTCAAATATCATGCTGGCTCTCGCTTATGCGTACCGTTTGGTCTGTAATCTTTACGCTCTTTTGAATTTGCCCACGCGCGTGCCCGCGAATCATACCATCAAAGCATCCGGAACAGCGAGGAGAAGCGTGGATGGTTGAAAATCGCGACATGCTTAATGACAGACAAAAATACCCGCTAGCCGAAGGTCAGCGGGTATGAATCGCGTTTGGTAAACTTCCCACGGACACCGTGGGTGGTTGATCAAGCGCTCAGTTTAGATCTGCCACTCGCCGTCTCTCAGCAGCACAATTTCGCTGCCGTCCGCCTTTACGCCGGTCACAGTCACATCCCGCCCACCGACCATAAAATCCACATGGATGAGTGAATCGTTCATGCCCAGCTTGCGGTTCTCTTCGTCCGCGCGTTCCGTTGCGCCCTTCAGGTTCTCGCTGTAGGCAGCGCCCAGGGCAAAGTGGCAGGAAGCGTTCTCATCGAAGAGGGTGTTTTTGAACAGGATGCCAGTGTTGCTGATGGGTGAATTAGCAGCTACCAGGGCAATTTCGCCGAGCCGTTTTGCGCCTTCATCCATCTCCAGCAGGTCTGTCAGGATTGGTTTGCCGGTGCCCGCGTCAAAATCCACTACCTTGCCGTCCTTGAAAGTGAAATGGAAGTCATCCACAAGCTGCCCGCGTACGCTGAGAGGCATGGTGGCGCGCAGGGTGCCGTCCACGCGGTCAGCATGCGGCATGCTGAAGATTTCTTCGGTGGGGATATTGGGCATGAAGCTCTCGCCGGACTCGCTGCGGGAAGAGCCGCCCTCCCAGATATGGTCCTGCGCCAAATAGACTTTCAGGTCCGTGCCCGGACCCTGGTACCGGACGTAGTCGAAGCGGGCGTCGTTCATGAAGTTTTTGCGGGCTTTGAGGGCCGCGTCGTGAGCTTTCCAGGCCTGCACCGGGTCGTCCAGGTCCGCGCGGGTGGCGGCGAAGATGTTGTCCCACAGCTTGCGGACGCCTTCCGCGGCTGAAAGTTCGGGAAATACGGCCTTTGCCCAGGCAGGGCAGGCTACCCCGACCACGCACCATTTGACCTTGTTTTCCATGGTGTATTTCTGGAGCGGTTTCATCGCTTTGCCGGCAGTCCGCTGCCAGGTAGCGATACGCGTCGGCTCCACCGGTTTCAGAAGGTCCGGGTCTTCAGCAAGCAGGGAGAGGCGGTTGTAGCCGTCCTTTAGCATGTTTTCGAAATATTCCACGCGGTACTCCGGGAAGAACTCCAGGGTTTGTTCCGGGGCGTACAGGTAGCGTTCCAGAACCATGGTGTCATCACTGAATTCCAGGCGGATATCCAAAACGCCTTTCTGATAAGCCTTTTTGGAGACGAGGCGCGCTAAGGGCAGACAGTCCTCGTTGAGATAGATGATCAGTTTGTCGTCCGGCTTCAATCCCAGGCCGATGTTGACGATCAAGTCGGCGTATTTTTCCAGATTTTGTTCGAAAGTCATGATTCCTCCGGTGGTATGATATTGAATTTCTGATTATCGCATTTTGTTCATCTACTCGCGACAATGTAATTTCAGTCTGGATAATATACCTCAAATATCTTCACAGTCCTTTTCGAAAACAAAACTCTTCATGAAATATCAACAACTCAATGAATTGGGCTTGATCCCTTTATTAATAAATGTGAATATGGAGATTTTTATCACAATTAGATTGACATTCACCACGGTTCTACTTTAGTCGGTCGGCGACTCCCATTTCAGAAATGCTTCGAGAATGCTGACATTGATCAAGTAATCCGTGTCCACATGGTTTCTCAACTCTATATCTACTGAGGGTATTCCTTGCACTGAAGCCCAATCGATAAACTGTCCAGTGTACAAACAATCACCATAATTCGGAGGAAACTTGTACGAACTAGCTTTCGCAAGTTGATTTGCGAGATTGATTGATACTTCGTCATATGGATATCCACCTGAGAAAATGCTGCCAGCCGCACTATGATAGCTAATCACCGCTTCAATATTCATTTCGATGAGGAAATCTCTTAGAGCTTGGGTTTCTGGCTCTGATTCTGGTCCTGTACCTGCAGTGATGAAGCGATAACTCCAACAATTCTTTCCATACCAATTTGCCTGCCAATTTGCATCCCAGTTCCTATTTATGTCCACAGTGTTTGCATTTGCTCGGCCATCAGGACCTTTGTCTGTTTCATACCCATCAGGATTTAAATTAGGGAGAATGTAAAGAGTTTTGTTTTGGGGCACTCGTTCCGGTTCCTTGCTTAGAAGGTCAATTAGTTCATACGCGAGTTCTACTGTATTCCATTCATAACCGCCATGAATGCCTGCAATGATCATATAGGCACGCTCACCATTACCAAAGCGATACACCTCAAGCGGCTGATCCATCACTGAATGTCCAATAATTAATACTTCGAAATATTCGGGAGTGGCTGTCGCCGAAGGTGTAAGCGTGTCCAAAGGTGTGCTTATAGCTGTCGAGGTGCTTGTTGGGATGATAGGCGTGTCAGTGTACTGGGACACTATTGATATATTGGGTGCAGAGAGTGTCTGGGTAATGATTAGATTGCTACCAATTTCACCGCCACTTCTTGCAGCCAAGAAGAAAAATAACGAGAAAAAAAATAGGACAATTATTAGAATTACAATGTTGATCGGACTTTTGTTCATTATTATTTTACCGGACAGATAAAGTATGGGTCTTCCTCATCGCTACCTTCTTTCACCCAACCCTCATACTCGGTGGTTGTTAAAAACTTCTCATTAGAAAAGACCCATGATCCAATTTCTACACGGACTTTCCACCAAGTTGCTTTGTCATAACATTTTGGTCCATCTATGATTAGAAGCTCAGTGCCGGGATACATCCGGAAAATCTCCACCGTATTATTTGGCGGTGGCGCACTTCTCAAAATCAGCCGGTCCTTGCGTGTGCAGACCTCAGCTTTGTCTCCGACCCTGACTTTTTGAGGTTCTGCGCCAGGGCAGGAGCCGTACGTTGCTGTGATATTTCTGGGTGTTGGAGTCTTTGGTTTTGTTGATGTTGCCTCCTTCGTCGAAGTTGCTTGCATCAAGGTTGTTGTTTCGAGCATGACATTTGTGGTATTAATGCTTTCACTGGAGGTTCCATTATTTCTTGGGGGTGGAGTGTCTTTGTTTTTCAAAATAGCGGTCTCTTCCGATTTTATACCATTCACCATAGAAATTGGAGTTGTGCGAATGGATGAAATCACGACGATTAATATTATGAAAACAGCCACACCTCCAATGTATAAGAACAGATTCTTACTTTTTGGGCTTGGGGTGGGATAAGGGCTTGATGGTTGGAAGGTTTCCTTTTCAGGTTCCACAATAGAAATTTGGTCCGGGACAAGTTCTACGGAGGTGTTGAAGGCCTCGCATAAGGCAGAGAACAAATCCTGGCAGTTAGAGAATCGAGCGGAGGGATTCTTTTCGAGGGCGCGCAGCACGGTG
>JBCFBD010000008.1:0-3867 GCA_038562455.1 Anaerolineaceae bacterium
AACCTTGATGAATATGCCATCAAGGTTTTTTGTTCCTGAACTTCTCTCAGTCAATCCCCGAAGCTCATGCCCAAATCACGCGCGGTGAGCATGGTGTCGCAGTCAAGCGGCACGCTTTTCATGCGGCGGGTGGCATCCACCAGCGGTACATATTTCACAGTGGGGGGGTCGAGCGCGACCATCACCCCGTGGTGCCCCTCTTCGAGGGCGCGCACGGCTGCTGCACCGAAGCGCAGCGCGATCAGGCGGTCATTCGAGGTCGGTGTGCCGCCGCGCAGCAGGTGACCCAGCACGACCAGGCGGGCTTCCTTGCCGGTCAGTTCCTGGAGTTCAGCAGTCACCTTTTCACCAATGCCGCCGAGCCTTTCGGCGCGTCCGATCTCTTTACCCTGGATCGTGACCGTGCCCCCTTTGGGTTTCGCGCCTTCAGCAACGACCACAATTGAAAAGTTGGTGCCGCTCTTGGCGCGTTCGTTGATCTTATTGACCACGATATCCAGGTCATAGGGGATTTCAGGAATAAGCACCACGTCAGCAGAGCCGGCCACGCCTGCTTCGAGCGCGATCCAGCCGGCGTAACGACCCATCACTTCGACCACCATGATGCGCCTGTGACTGGCAGCGGTGGAATGCAGCCGATCCAGGCACTCAACCGCGAAGCTAACCGCGGTGTCAAAACCGAAAGTTACCACCGTCTGGTCGAGATCATTGTCGATGGTCTTGGGTACGCCTACCACGCGCAGCCCTTTCTGCTCGAGAAGGTTGGCGATGGACATGGAGCCGTCACCCCCAACTGAGATGAGCGCGTCAATTTCGTGCATGTAGAACGCGCGCATCAATTCGTCAGAGCGGTCGATCTCGGTGTAGGTGCCATCAGGATTCTTAACTGGGTAGTTGAAAGGGTTGCCGCGATTGGTGGTGCCGATGATCGTTCCACCTAGATGAGTGATGCCACGCACACGCTCACGCGTCAACTTAACGACACCGCCCTCAATGTATTGTTCGGGCATCATGAGACCATTGAACCCATCCCGAATGCCGTACATTTCCCATCCGCGTTCAATGCCCGCGAGCACTGCTGCGCGTATGACCGCGTTCAAGCCTGGCGCGTCACCGCCACCGGTAGCGATGGCGACTTTCTTAATGGGGGAATGGCTCTGGTTCATTATTAACCTCTTTCCAAAACCTAAAAAAAGATAACGAAATTATAAAGTATTTTTGATGTAAATTACGGGTGAAGCGAAATTGTGAAGCGAAATTACAGAATTTCACTTTGCTTTCAAGCAGTTGGTATACTTATTTGATGAGGTAAATTTGATAAAATCAATCTATGGCCGATAAAATCCTGGTGGTCGAAGATGAAACCGTGCTGCAGGAGACCCTTGCCTACAATTTCAAGGCTGCAGGGTACGAGGTGCGCGTGGCGAGTGACGGACTCGAAGGTTTGAAGATTGCACGTGTATGGCAGCCTGACCTCGTCTTGCTGGACGTAATGCTGCCGAAAATGGACGGCTTCGAGGTACTCAAGGCACTGCGCACGGAAAGGGATATCCCCATTTTGATGCTGACAGCACGCTCAGAGGAAATCGACCGCGTGATCGGTTTTGAAATTGGGGCAGATGATTACATCGTCAAACCGTTCAGCATGCGCGAATTGCTCGCGCGAGTGAAAACCAGGTTGAAGGCGTATCAACGCATCCAGTTGCCGGTGAGCTCTGAAGGGGGCGAACCATTGACGGGTGAAATGGTGGTGGGCAACCTGGTCATCGACCAGAAACGCCACGAGATACGCATTGACGAGGTTGTGATCCCGTTAAAACCCAAGGAAATTGAATTATTGAGCTTCCTGGTGGAGAACAAGGGGCGCGCGTTGTCGCGTGAGGTGATCCTGAACCAGGTATGGGGATGGGATTATATCGGTGGCAGCCGTACCGTAGATGTACACATTCGCTGGCTGCGCAGCAAGATCGAGATCGATCCTTCGCAGCCAAAACGTTTAGTAACCGTACCGGGTGTCGGTTACAGATTCGAGGGTTGATGTTCAGACATTCGATCAAATGGCGATTTATCATTCCCTTTGTGCTCATCATCGTGGCAGTGACTACACTGTTATCCATATACTTAACGAACCGATATACAACGGCGTATTATGAAGATGTCCGGAGTTCGTTAATTTCCCAGGCAAATTTACTAACGACTGAAATCCTGAATAACCAGATCAACTTAAGCCAGGGTGGCGAGTTGCAGGACATTGGCCGGCGATATGGAGAGAACCTCTCTGTGCGGGTAACAATCATCGCATTGGATGGCAAGGTATTAGCTGAAACTGAGACTGATCCCGAAACCATGGTCAATCACTTCAATCGACCTGAGGTGCAACAGGTGGTCAACGGCGAGGTCGGTTACAACATACGGTATAGCACGACGTTAAAAGCGCAGATGATGTACGTGGCGGTTGGTCTGAGGCGCGGAGAGCAATTGGAGGGGATCATCCGCCTGGCGAGACCTTTATCAGAGCTGGATTCTCGCGTTAAGGAGATCAGGCGTACTTTTATGTTTGCCGCGATTGCCGCTGTACTGGCGGCATTTGCAACGACCTATTTTATCGCCAATCAAACGACTGCACCCTTAAAAAAGTTAACCCGGTCTGCAAAGGCGATCTCTGAAGGTGATTTTTCATATGAGCCCGAAAAAGGTTATGATAATGAGATCAATGACCTAACCAGGGCATTTGCTCAAATGTCCCGGCAGATGCAGCAGCAAATTGCTACGATCAATGAACAAAAAGCGAAATTAGAGCGCATCGTAGACCGATTGATGGATGGCATAATCATTGTCAATCGCGACGGCAGGATCGACCTGATCAACGAGACTGCGCGGTCGATGTTTGGCGTAATAAAAGTAACCAACGAGAGTGCTGATTTCGTTAAGCGGCTGCAGAATTACCAGTTGGTTGATCTATGGCATAAAACGCTGCAGACCGGCGAGGAGCAAAACACTTTCATTGACAACCCGACGCAGGAAAATCACTTGTTTGGATTGACCACTTTCCTCGGTTCAGTGCAGGATGGATTGGTGCTCATCCTTCTGCAGGACCGCACCAAACATCGCCAGCTTGAAGAAATGCGCCAAACCTTTGTCAGCAATGTTTCACATGAGTTGCGCACGCCCTTGACCACAATGAAAGTGCTGACTGAAACGCTGCAGCAATGCCTGGTCTCGGATCCGCTGAACGCAGAACGATTCCTCGACCTGATGGATGTGGAAATCGACAAGCTTACCCAGATGGTATTGGAATTGCTGGAATTGTCGCGAATCGAATCGGGTCGGGTGGAAATGAGAAAATTGTCTGTCAACGTATTTGATTTGCTCATCAAGCCAGTGGAACGCATGCGTCTGCAAGCGGAGCGCTCAAAACTTGAGCTGCGCATCGAGGTTCCGGGCGGATTGCCAATGGTCCAGGCTGACGCAGAGAGAATGGAGCAAGTGCTGCTCAACCTCATTCACAACGCCATCAAACACACGCCGCCCGGAGGCGAGATCGTTGTGACAGCCGCGCACATCGACGAGGAGATTTGGATCAAGGTCAAAGATACAGGGGAAGGGATCGCGGAAAAGGACATTCCGCGCATCTTCGAGCGATTCTATAAGACCGACCAGGCGAGGGCGAGCGGGGGAACAGGCCTTGGTTTGGCAATCGCGAAACACATTGTCGAGGCACACCACGGGCGAATCTGGGTGGAAAGCGCGGCAGGGCAGGGTGCAACTTTCTTCATCGCATTGCCGTTGGCGTGAGTATCTTTAACATAGCGTTAACATTCTCTTAAACGGCATTTAACTTCGATTTGATATCCTCCTTTTAGAAAA